>JACQFM010000158.1 GCA_016200035.1 Nitrososphaerota archaeon | reverse complement strand
AATTAGTATAGATTTTTCAAAGCTCATTTTGTTATCCTCGAAAATATGTCAGATGGATTTTCCACAACCAAGCCTCTTTTAACAAAGAATCTGGATATATTATTAATATCTCTTTCAAGAAATTCTTTTGCTTTTTGATGCCGTACGTCAACGGCAGATCCTAGATCAAAAACGATTAATCCTCTTTCTGTCTTAAAAAGATTGTATTCTGAAAAATCAGCATGTACAAGTTTAGCATTCTTGTATAACTGAGTAATGATCGAAATTGCATTTTTGTAATCATTATAGTCTACTTCGATTTCAACTAGTCTTTTTGCTGGAACTCCATTCTTGCCAATAAACTCAAGTGCCAACACATTTTTTAAAAGATAAATAGGCTTTGCTGAAGGAACGCCGTTATTCGCGCACTGCTTGAGGTTACGAAATTCCTTTTTTGCCCAAAGCTCTACCATGTTTCTAGTCCCCTTTTTTATGCGTGAAAACCTAGGATCACCCAACAGGTATGTTCTTTTTTGCTTGAAATTCAGAGTGGTTACAAGATATATTTTAAGGGCAATGTCTCTTCCAGCAGGATCTACGGCCCAGTACACTTTGGATTCCTTACCAGAGCCTACTACACCATTAACGTAAGAGATAACACCAGAACTTATCAGCCTTGATAAAGTCATTATTGTGGTTTTATCAAGGACATCATCGAACACTTTTCTTTTATTAAAGACGTCTTTTTGAGAAATTCGTTTTCTTTCGTTTGCGAGTAGCTTATGATCGATGCGTTTCGTCATCTTATTTCCAAGTTCTTCTGACAACATTTTGAATTTAATATACCAGGTAAAATCGATTACGGATTTTCAGAAATCTCTTGAAAGATAACCGTTGTCCTTTAGCCAATCAACTTGAGACAGTGTAAATCTCCATGTAATATCCCCCCTCTCATCGGGCTTGAAATCCCATGGAGCAAGTGTAACCACATCGTTATCTCTTATCCATATTTTTCGTTTCAATTTTCCTCGTATTCGTCCCATACGGGTCTTTTCATCAGTACATTTTACAAGAACATGATCACTACCTAAAAGTTTTATAACTCTGCCAAGAAGCTCACCCTCCTCTGGCAACTTCATTTCTTTTAGCTGACTCTCGTTTAACACTTTACGTTTGCCCACAATGATCAAAAAAAGATGCTGTAAGAGCGTATATAATTGTGATGTTTTGATCAGAATTTAAAAACCAAAAGAAATGGAATGTCGTTAATTTTTTTTACACCTTTTGATGAACCAATTCCAAGCTTTACCGAAAGGGAAATTGTTTCTTCGCCAACCATGTTTATTATCGTATATTTCTTTAGGAGCTCTTCTGCTTCATTTTGCTTAACAAGTCGCTCCGCAAAATAACTTTTACTTATGTTGAATTTAAAATCGGATTTTGTAATAGTTTTTCCGACTAGATTTGCATCACAAATATTTAGCATCAAATGGTTTTGATAGCTAACTGTTCGTACTGCAAACAACATTATACATAGTTACCTTTTAGAGAAGACTTTGCGCCGCATGCCTCACAAATCAGGAATGCAAGTCTATTTGACCTTTCCACTCTTGTATCAGGGCTTTTACATGTAGGACATTCAACGTATTCCTTTACGTATCTTGCAAAGAGAGACGTAAAGTCATGAGGTTCCTTCTTACCCACAAAGACAGCTTTGTCACCAGCCATCTGTGCAGGAGTTGCAAACTCCTTTGAAAGATATTGAAGAACCTTATCTGCATCTCTTCGTAAAATCTTTGGAAATTCAGAGAAATTACGAAACAGTGTCCTGTTACCTTGCCACATTATATCTACCTGCGGTAGCTCAAACCTAGAACCGGAGTTCTTCTTATTTTCTGAGACCTTGTCTTGAATTTTCTTCAGGAGTTTTTCATATTCTGACTTTACCAACGGTACAAGTTTTAAGGTGCTACCTATATTGATTTACTTTAAAAAAGAAGAAAGTGGTCTCTAAGGCTTTCCGATTCGAAAGACGTTAGTGCCACATTTTGGACATGTGCCCTTTACCGCAGGTCGTCCGTTCTTTAGCTTAACTTCTTTTGGATCTTTTATCTCAACTTTCTTCCTGCATTTCACACAGTATGCTGTTGTCATTTCATATTTTTACGAAGGAAGTTGTATTTAGGAGGGGGATGTAAAAATTATTTTACTATACGCTGGAGGTGGTTAAATTTTACAATTTACTTATCATCTTGCCTTTCCACTTATTGTATAAAATATTACAATTTCTTGATATTTCTTATGAGTAAATGATCTAAGTAACAGAAATTAGCAAATTTGTATCGATTCAAATGTAAAATTGACTACCAATCAGTTATGCTTTTAAATATCTAGTGAAGATTGAGGTGGTTGGCAACAAAGAGAAGCATTGTCATAACAGCTACAATATTAGCTGTAATTACCGCTGCCAGCTTCATTGTTTGGTTTATACCTCAAAATAAGAGTTCGACCCTTGTAGTTTCTGACTATAAGACTCATCTTGATAGTATTAGAGAAAGGCATATGGCCGTAATTAATGAAACAGAAAATGACTTCAAAGAAATGCTTTCAGGTAAAATCTCACCTGATGACTTTATTACGAGGGCGAGCGCCTCATCCTCCCAGATTAATTCGTTGATAATAGAAATGATTGAGAGTAGCCCTCCTCAAGAATGGCATGAGAGGTATAGCAATTATGGTGAGGCACTGAAAAGCTACAACTCGTATCTTCGAGAGACCATGGTTGTAGCCAATAAGATCAAAGATGGCATCTCACCCGAAAACCTACAGGAGAACCTTGTGAGGTTAGAGAACCTAAAGAAGGAGTCAGAATCATTTTCTCTCAAATCATATGAGACAAAACCCTAAGATTCCTAGTATGTTTTGGTGTTATTATGTCAATTATTTTAATAATATTAGGTTTAGTTGGATAGTAATGTAAATTAATTAATAGGAAATCCAATTTCATAATAGATATAATGTCAATAGAAGAAACCAATCTGCAAAAGAATACTGTAGGAAGTAAAACAAGTAGACTACTTGTAATCTGTGTAGATAGAGATGATGACGTAGGCAAAAAAGCTGGAGTAATTACACCTGTTGTTGGCAGGAATGCTTGCATCGAAGCTGCGCAACGACTTGCACTTGAAGATCCAGAGGATGCAGATTCTAATTCAATTTTCGCAGCAGTTAAAACCTACGAGGATCTAGTAAGCAAGGGTTATCAGGCGGAAGTAATTGTTGTGTCCGGTTTAGAACACAAGGGAATTCAGGCTGACGAGAAAATAGTTTTTCAGGTAAAATCAGTTATGGAAAAATCCGCAGCAAATGGAGCAGTAATAGTCTCTGACGGAGAAGATGATGAAACCGTAATCCCCATAATTCAAAATGTTCTGCCCATTGTTTCTGTTAGACGAGTAGTAATGCGGGCAAGTAGAAGTGTAGAATACTCATATGCAGTTCTTGGAAGATATTTGAAGGCAATAGCTTTTGATTCCAAATATTCAAAATTTTTCCTTGGAGTACCAGGAATTTTACTTTTGATTGGCGGAATAGCTACAGTGTTTGGATTAACCAGAGAGATTTTTGCAATTTTAGTCAGCATTTTGGGCGGAGCATTTCTGATCAGAGCATTTGACGTAGACAGAGCTTGGGCTCACTGGACAAAACCGACACCAGCTGGTTTTATCAGGATATTTACTTTGGTTGCAGGCATTCTTTTGATTTTGGTTTCAATACCTTCTGGAATTGGAGCTATTACTCCAGATATTATTCAAGCCAAATCAGACATACTGGGACTTGTAACAAATAAGGTAGTAATAGGAAATTTTGTATCCGGCATGTTGCCATTTTTGTGGATGGGGCTAGGATGTATGTTCGGAGGTTCGCTCCTAAGTAGTTGGTTCAAGGGAAGCCTACGATCGGTAACTGACGTTCTTAGAATAATCGTACTTGCAAGTCTGTATCCAATAGTAGCACAGTTTACTCATATCATGACCACTAATGAAAACCCATTTACTCTGCTTCCACCTCTTTTACTAGGATTAGCAGCAATACTGATATCTGCCACCATTCTCTTCCATAAATATAGGAAGAAAAAGGGTGGTGAAGTCTTATCGGAATAAAGGATAAAGCGTTACATTTAGCTGGTTTTTATAAGATTTATTCGAACAAGCTAGAAAAGGAAATCAGAAATGGAAATCTCCCAAACCATATTGCAATAATATTAGATGGCAACCGAAGGTGGGCAAGGAGAAATCTTATTCTAAAGACTGATGGTCATTTCCACGGTGCAGATGCTGTAGAAAATTTGCTTGATTGGTGCGAAGAGTTTGGTATAAAAATAATTACGCTTTACGTTCTGTCGGCTGAAAATTTAGCTCGTGATGATGATGAATTACACTATCTTTTTGATCTAATCAAAGCAAGACTAGAAAAATTATACAATGATCCTCGGATACACAAAAACAGAATGAGGATAAAAGCAATTGGACGCGTGGAGCTTCTTCCTGAATCACTAAGAGAGGTTTTAAACAGACTAGAGAGTGTTACAAAAGATTACGATGATCACTATCTAAATATCGCAATCGCTTATGGTGGCCAAAATGAACTAGTTGACGCAGTAAAGAAAATTGCTGCAAAAATCAAAGAGGGTTCTCTTGATGTTAATTCAATTGATAAGGATGTGATAGAGTCCTGCCTTTACACATCACATCTACCCCAGTCCTCACCAGATATGATACTAAGAACGTCTGGTGAAAAGAGACTTAGTGGCTTTCTCATCTGGCAAAGTGCCTACAGTGAGTTAGTCTTTATGGATGTATT
>JACQFM010000150.1 GCA_016200035.1 Nitrososphaerota archaeon | reverse complement strand
TTTTGAAAAATTTTGTGTTGAATATTTGCAGAGCAAAACAAGACTGGACAATAGAAAATTTCATAGAAATGACAGTTAATGAAATTTCAAAAATAGATGGAAAAGTTTTGTGCGGCATAAGTGGAGGGATAGATTCTACAGTAGCAGCACTCTTAATTCAGAAAGCCATAGGAAAAAGATTAAGGTGTGTATTTATCGACAACGGTCTTTTACGCCTAAATGAAGAAAAAGAGGTGGAAGATATGTTCAAGAACAATTTTGATGTTAACTTTACACGTATAGATGCAGGAGAGAGATTCCTTTCAAAGTTAAAGGGAGTAAAAGACCCTGAACAAAAAAGGAGAATTATTGGGGAACAATTCATACAGGTATTTACAGAATTTGCCGAACAAAACGGCCCTTTCAAATGGCTTGCTCAAGGAACGCTTTATCCAGACGTTATCGAAAGTGGTGTCTCAAAGGGGCCTGCCGCAGTAATAAAAACTCATCACAATGTAGGCGGTTTGCCTAGCTGGCTTAAGATGCAGATTCTGGAACCATTACGCTTTTTGTACAAAGATGAGGTTCGAAAAGTTGCAAGGGTACTTGGCGTTCCAGAAAAACTGCTAAATCGCCATCCCTTTCCTGGCCCTGGACTTGCTGTAAGAGTAATTGGGGAAGTGACAAAGGAAAAATTACAAATCTGCAAACTGGCCAGTAAAATTGTTGAGGAAGAACTTGAGGCTGCTGGATGGTACAACAAAGTCTGGCAAGCATATGCTGCAGTCGGTGATGACAAAGCGGTTGGTGTGGTAGGTGATGAAAGAAAGTATGGTTATATTGTTACGGTACGTGTAGTGGATTCTATTGATGCTATGACTGCAGATTGGACAAGACTACCTCCCGACATCTTGGAAAAAATAAGCAATAGAATTACAAACGAGCTAGAAGATGCTGCTTGGGTCGCCTATGTCATCTCAAGTAAACCTCCTGCAACTATTGAGCCGCAGTAAAAATGATTTACCCCCACTTTGAAGCCAAAAACATGCCGTTGTCGTAAAAGTTAAGATCAATGTGAAAGTTATGACTCTATGAAACTTTATGCTAAAACCATTGTAATTGCGATAGTGATATGTTTTGGATGGTTTGTTTTTGTAGATACGTTTCTTCATGCATATAGAGAATTAGATTCGCTATGGCAACATTTCATTGCAGTTGCAGGTTTATCGATAATTGGCGTATTTCTTTTCTTCATGAAATCTAAACCAGAAGCAAACAAAGCTATCATCGATGCTATGGAAATGCTGATAATTGGGATAGTGCCAACAATTGCATCTTTTCCCTTACTAGCAGTAACTGATCAAGGTAAGTTTCTCATATCAGGATTTTTAGCAGTTGTCACAGTAATCTGGTTTGTGTATTTTGCATTTTTTAGAAAGGGTACTACAGAAAAAGAAAAAAAGGATATACAAAATGCAAAAAGACCGATCCTAGCACTTTTCATTAGTTTGATAATTATGGTACTTGCTTCCTTTGGAATGATCCAAGAAATTCATATGATCTCACAACATTCACCTCGAATCACAAAAATCAGAATGAAGTCCATCTTTCTACCAATATATGGTCTCTCAATTACGGTCAAAAACACAAGGCTAATCATTTTTACTGAGCCCAGTAACTAGTGACAATACTTCTTGCATAGTGGGTGGCATTCCCTCTGAATTCCTAACATAAAGTGCTGCCGCTGCATTTGCAAAAAGTAATCTTTGCCGTGGCTCTAGATTTGCAAGATACCCTAAAATGTTGGCCGCATCCCAGACATCTCCAGCGCCGGTAACAAACTTAATTTCTACCGGAAAATTCTTCACGAATTCAACTTCTTTACGATTTGACCAAAAGGCTCCAAATGACGTATGTAAATCTATTGCTACTGATATTTTTTCAGAAAGTATAGAAATGAGTTTTTTAGTTTCTTCTTCATTTGAAATGCTTCCAAGATCGAATTGTTTTAGCAGTATATTGCATTCATTTTCATTAAGACATAACGAATCAAGGTTTGATGCTAGCTCACCTATAGCTTCTTTGAACTCACCTGACCTAGATTGAATATCCGCTGGATCTAAAAAATGAAGTGATTTTTTGGATTCTTCAAAGGTAAATTTTGCTAATTCTGTTCCTTTTTCATTACTTGCACAGTTTGTAACTATTACTGCATCAGCATTACGAATCACAGTTCTCTCTTTTTGACCTAACCTCTCAGGACCAAAGTTTTCATTGTCTCCCACATCAGAAAGCATTATGTTAACATCTCGATCATTATTTGTGAATTCAAGTGCTGTAGTTCGTCCTGGCCTTCCTTCTATAATAAACAAGGAAGAATTAGGAAACATTGAAAAAGTATCATACAAAATACGCGAGCTTGATTTGTCAGCTACTGTTATTAGTGAAACTGGAGCCCCAAGTCTTGCAAGTGTAAATGCAACATTTACCGCATTCCCTCCTTTGAGATCTTTTTGGTGAATGCCTCTGATACTTCCTCCCATAGTACTTTTTTTTGATATTAGATCATAGAAAGCAGAAATACTTTGTATCTTAATTATCCTGTCTAGAAAAAAATCACTTAAAACCACTACAGACCCAACGATGTTCAGATTCTGCAGCTTTTCCAACATGAGAAGTTTTTAGCCCATTGGAGGGTGTGGTGGATGTCCTCCGCCGCCTTTTCCGCCGGATGCGGCAATAACATCATCTATTCTCAGAATCATACATGCTGCTTCTGTTGCAGATTTGATTATTTGTTCCTTCACTGAAACTGGTTCTATTATATCAAGTGAATACATATCAGCTACGCGCGTATTTCTTGCATCTATTCCTGTCCATTTCTTACCTTGTGATTGTTTTGCTCGCAGTGTAACCATAGTATTAATCGGATCCATTCCCGCGTTTTCTGCTATAGTAAGAGGAATAATTTCCAGTGCTTCCGCATACTTCTTTATTGCAAGCTGTTCTCTTCCTTCGAACCTATCCGCCCAGTCCTTAAGACC
>JACQFM010000149.1 GCA_016200035.1 Nitrososphaerota archaeon | reverse complement strand
CAGGAAGGATAAGGCACGTTTATGAAAATGAAAAGCTTCTTTGTACCTTACGCATAGATGGTGGTCTGGCTATTACTCCCTACTTTGCTCAACTTTTACTGAAAAGCAAAAGGTTCAAAGAAAACTGTCTTGAAGTTGATGATGATTCAAAACCGTTCGTGGAAAAGGGAAGTTCTGTTTTCTGTAATCATGTGGTTTGGTGCGGCAAGAAAATTTTAATTGGCGATGAAGTGACAGTACTATACAAAGATACTGTAATAGCTGTGGGGAGGGCAGTACTGTCTTCACGAATGATTTCTTCGTTAAAAAGAGGGGTTGCTGTCAAAATCAGAGATAGTTTAAAAAGTCAAGGTTGATCAAGTGAATAATATATGATGCGTGGCGGAAACCGGGAAATGCGACGATTGCTAGACAAGATGGGTCTAGAAATGAAAGAGATCTCTAATGTACAAGAAGTCATAATTAAGACCGACAAGAAAGAGATCATTATCACAAAGCCAACGGTTTCTGAGATGAAGGCTAAAGATAATTCTATTTTCCAAGTAATTTCAGATAGCTACGAGGAAAGAGAGCTTGAAGTACCTATCTTCAGCCAAGAAGACATAATGCTTGTGGCACAGCAGGCTGGCGTTTCCCAAGAGGCGGCAAACAATGCACTGATAGAAGCCAAGGGAGATCTTGCCAGAGCAATTCTGCTACTTACAACTAAATGAATGATTTAATAACAGGCTTTTGAGGTTCTAGCACTGATGAGCGAGGTAGCTGTCTCAAATGTTGAAGGAATAATCAAAACTCTCTCAGAACTAGAAGATAACATAGACTCTTTGAATGAGAGAGTAGAAGAGATGAAAAAGAAGCTGCACGCAAGATGTGAAAATGAAATTGAAAAGTTAAGAGAAAAGGTAGTAGAAATGGCCACAAAGGAGTCAGAATCTATAATATCACAAGCACGTGATACAGCAAATCAAGAGGCTAAAAAAATCCTGAGTGATGGAGAAAAAAACTTGGCCGAAATTAGAAACAAAATTGCTACCAAATTTGATGAAGCGATAGAATATGCAGTTTCTTCCATATTGAAATAGACGTAAAACCTTAAATTTTGCTAACATAAAGTGAAAAGTATAGTACATCACAATCAAAACAGCATTGCCATAGCTACTGTTTATGGAAGACCTTACTTTAAATTTGTACGGACACTCCAAATGTTAAGAATTAATTATGATTCCATCCTACCGGAGGAAATAAGACAATCTGATCAAAGACTTATTCTTACAACAATAACCGAAGCACCAAAGGTTGCCAGTAGGCTTGTACTTTACGAAAACGAATTTGATGCAGATCCGACTATTATTAAGGGTCTGATTACGGAAAAGCTAGAATCAGGTATGCAGCCAAACACTTTGGTGATAGGAATCGATCCGGGTAACAGAATAGGATTATCCGTCTATTACTTTCAAAAGGAAATAGAAAGCTCTACCTATACGTCACTTGATGAATTGGTACTGCACGTCGTAAAAATTCTAGCTGGTTTGAGGGCAGACAAGAAGATAGTAAAAATAGGAAATGGTAACATGAAAATTGCTCGTCAAATAATCAATCTTCTAAATCTTAGTTTTTGTTCGCATTTTGAGCTAGAATTTGTAGATGAACATAAGACTTCCCTAAAGGTAAAAAACTATAACAAAAGGAGTGAGAGAGACAAAATGTCTGCAAGGTACATCTCGCAAAGAGAAGGATATAGGCACCATGTTTTACCATTGTCCAGAGTCGGATAAACTCCATATAGTATGATAAAAAACCCGATAGGATACATTATTTGCTATAATGTTTCATGAAAAATTTTGTGAAAATTATAAAATATCTGAATTTTAAAACCATACATTTTTATATAGCTTTTTTCGTTTTTTCTGAAAACTATGGAATGGTTCAGGAAGGATATGTATAAAATTTATAAAAAAAACTGATTAGATTTATAGAAAATTCTGATCTATCCTTAAATATGTAGTAATACTATAAAGAATTACACAAGGAAAGTGACTGAAGAATGACATGTAAAGGAATATGCACTAGATACAAGGCACAGAAGCCAGTAGGTACGGGTCGCTATGCATCAGGCCAGAAGAGATGCCAGATTTGTGAAATTTTCATAAAATGGGAAGGACTCTGGTGTCCGTGCTGTGGATACAGATTGCGAACCAAACCACGAAACCTCAAGTACAAGGCAAAGCTACGTGCTAGAGTCGAAGCTGATTCTCAATTAGAAGCGATAGCAATAAAGGCGTAATTAAATCACGTAGGTTATTGATATCGAATATCGGTTACAAAAAAAAAACCGTGAGAGTGGACTATCGTGAGTTTATTGTTCAAGTGGTTCCATTCTATAATGGAAATTTTATTTCGATAAGTGAGGGCAAAGAAAAGATAGGTGCAATGGTAGTTTCGGTGGGAACAGGTCCTCGTACTAGTACTGCCACTATAATACCATCAAAATCAGAGCCACTATTTCTAAAAATGGTTTCCGAGCGAATTGCATCAGTATCAAATGGAATTTGTATAGTATCCCTTAATACACAAAAAGTTCTGAGTCTTGAAGCCATGAAGATACTAATGAATGAAATAGTGGAGATTGTAAAATAATGGCAGCTGATTTAAGGGGGTATCTATCCCAAATTGAAAAAAGTAATGATTTAGCTGTTGTTAAAAAAAAAGTTTCCATGAAATATGAGATTGCAGGCATAACTGCAAATTTAGATGGATCAAAAGCTATTTTATTTGAAAACATCAGAGAAAGTAAATTCAGATTGGTTTCAAATCTTGTTGGAACTAGGAAGAGGTTTGCACAAGCCCTAAAATCTAAGGAATCTAAAATTCACGAAAAAGTCATTTGGGCAATAAAAAATCATTCAAAGCCAAAAATTATGTCAAAAGCAAAATTCATGGAAAACCACTCAAGAGATATTTCTATTTTGCCAATAGTTACTCATTTTGCTAAGGAACCAGGACCTTTTATCACATCGTCTATAGTATATGCTAGGAATCAGGAGGCTGGAACTCAGAATTCTTCATTCCACAGGCTACTTCCACTAGATAAAAGGCATTTTTCGATACGGATGGTCGAAGGACGACATCTTCACAGATGCTTTTTGTATGCTAAAGAACACGGAGAGGATCTCAGGGTGGCAATTACCGTTGGGGTTCACCCTGCAGTATCTATAGGAGGTGCTTATCAGGCAGATTGGGGTAAGATGAGCTAGAAATTGCGAATACACTACTTGAACGCAAGCTTACCATATCCAAATGTCCTTACTCTGGCATGCATGTTCCTTCCCATGCTGAGATAGTAATGGAGGGTCGGATCCTTAAAGATAAGACACACAGAGAGTGGATGGTAGAAATGCTGCGCACCTATGATTTCAAGCGCATGCAACCAGTTTTTGAGCTTGATGCGCTTTACTATAGAAACGATCCCATATTTCATGACATACTTTCTGGTTATTCAGAACATAGATTACTAATGGGCATGCCAATAGAAGCAAAACTCAATAGAAATGTCAAACAAGCCTTGCCGCAAACAAGACAAGTGGTTCTTACAGATGGTGGTTGCAATTGGCTACATGCTGTAATACAGATTGCAAAAAAAAATCAAACCGACACAAAAAAAGCCATTAGTGCAGCCTTTGCTGCGCATCGGTCGCTAAAAACAGCAATTGTTGTTGATGATGACATAGACCCAAGGGATCCGGCTGCAGTAGAATATGCCATAGCAACAAGGTTCCAGGCAGACAAGGACCTGATCATCATTCCAAAACAAAGGGGTTCAAGCTTAGATCCCTCCAGTGATCAAAAAAATCTGTTAACAACAAAGATGGGTATGGATGCAACAAAGTCATTTTTTAAAAATAAAGAAGGATTTGAAATTGCAAAAATCCCAAAACAAGATAAAATGTCTATTAAAAAATATCTGAGGTAAGCTGTCAAAAAATACACTGCATAACTACAGTGCAGAATCTATCATTAATCCAATGAAAAGTATTGCAAGATATGGGCT
>JACQFM010000148.1 GCA_016200035.1 Nitrososphaerota archaeon | reverse complement strand
TAAAGAAAGCATATGTTACTTTTGGAGCTTACGACATAATTGTGGAAATTCAAGCGGCATCTCAAGAAGATTTTGATAAAGCAATTGCTCTTAGGATAAGGAGTATTTCTCGTGTGATAAGTACAATGACCCTCAAAGTGGTAAACCCCGAAGGTTAGGAGCTCATCTGAGTATAATTATCAGAGGCCATTTTCAAAATTTTTTTAAATTATGTAACTTTTAATAGATTTTTTGTACTTTTTGATGGGTATTTCTGGCATGGTAATTGCGCAATTATTTTGTATTTTTGGAAGATCCAAAATTAGTCAACAAAAAAGTGTTTACATTTGTTTACATCACTTGAAGGGAATTTGTCAATTAATTTAGTTCTCCACCTAATAAGGCAAGCCCGATGAGACTGGGATATCATCTAGGTCTTATTTTGGACCCACTTTATTCATGAAACATGGTATCTGCCCCATTTAGCCAAAACTTTTGTCCGGTAGTCTATGACACTCTGGAACTGGAAAACATAATCTGCGCAGTGGAACACCATCATCTTTTTTGATTTGAATATGAACTAAGTTATTAATTAGATATTGATAAACAAGCGATGCCTGAACTTCAGATAAATTGTGTAATTCAAGAAAATAATGTGATAACCACCGTGGGTATAGGAGATAAAGTATACGCTGTGCAGACTGTTGTTGATTGGCTTAATGCAAACAAAGAAAATCGTTGTTACACATTCAAGGACAACAAAAAGGCTGAAGTAGTAGCGAGAAAACATAAAGAAACAGGAAAGTGGTATCTAACAACAAATCCCGATGATACTAGAATGAATAACCTTGATTTTCTTGACTCATGTAAGTAGCAATCTATCAACCGATCGGTAACAAAAATTTTTCAACCTAAAAGGTAACAGAATCTGATTAGATCGTTACCATCACTTTAAAAACCATGATCAATTTGATAATCAAGTGAGTCGCAAAGAAGGAGGCATGCATGGTTTAATTGCATGTATAGTTGTTTATGGTTTCATCAAGTTCTATGAATTAGGACAAACTCATACTCCTCAGCAGATTCAAATTTTCAATCTTATTTTCCTTAGCGCTTCACTTGTCTTTATTGGTGGAACAGTTCTCGGCTTTGTTAGTCTATTTCAACAAGGCAAAATTCTCGGAACCACTTATAGAGATGGACTTATTCTCGGATTTCAGGTCTTTTTGATCTGATTTCCTTAACTTTATCATTAATAACACATCAGCCTGTAATAGCAACGTAACCCATAAACCGATGACTTTTAACAATACTGATCCTGGAGCAACAGAAGATAATTAACAGATTAATGGAGATATATAGAAAAAGACAATGAGCTGAGCCGATGAAGAAAATAAGTAATCAATCTAAAATCATGTCCTTCAAAAATAAAAATGAGATCAAAATGGAACCTCATTATAATCATAAACCTGACCTTTTACTCTTACTGTGCCGAAACTTATTATTTCATAGGTAAGTTCGCTTTTTTCATCAAGGTGATAAACCCTTTTTTTATTAGCCATGTTAAAAATCGTAAATGTTTCAAATCCGGTAGAAGCAGGGTTTCTTTTGTATTGCCATTTCATATTTTTTTCTACTTCGTTCCAATTAGCTTCATTCGATTTAGAAATAATGGTAAATAATACGATATCGTTCACAGGTACTTGTTTTTCACTCATGTACTTTCGTTGATGAATCAGATTAAAAATGTGTTCATTTCAAAGCAGTCATTAATTTCTATATTCTTATTTTAGTTTACCAATGTGGAGTTTACGGAAAATCTATATCAAAGTGAGTAGAAGGACTCGCATTGAATATAGACATAGAACTTACCAATATAGACAGCATTGTCGGTAACAAGAATATCAATACTGCAGCAATGGTAACCACGCTTAGTCATCTCGATTCAGCTATTCTTGGAATTAGCTGGCCTGGAAATAAATGGATTGATGTACCATGCGGCGATGGAACAACTGCACGTGTATTAAAAAATCCTGATGAGGCTTTTGAATTATACGGTAAGGAATGGAATACGAAATTCAAAGTTGTGATAGACTTGCTGAACCAAGCGAAAGGAAGTGCTGATGTTGAGGTTGGAAATAAAATTGTAAAATTGTTTGACAACCTGAACTATGTCGAAGCTACACTGAGAGAAATGTACAAGAACTCCTATCTCACGTTTGCGGCTACTCCGTGTAAGGAAGAATCGCAGAAAGAAAAACGTATAATGGACAGAATAATTACAGCTGCCAGCCTGCTTTTGGCGGGGCTTAAGGTTATGATTGATAGTCAAGGCGTGAAAGATCTTGATGCTCTAAATAATCAAATCTTAAAAATCATTGATAAAATAACTAGCATGATTATCAATTAAAAAATTCTAATCTAAATACCACAATACAAAAGGACAATGAGCGAAGCTAAGATCCTCACAAAACTGAGCATCATCTGAAAACAAAAAGGATTTAACAATATCATCCATAGCAACGGTGATGTCGACCGAAGTTGACTGGGTAGCCGAATATGCTACCAAAAAGATCTTAGACGAACACTTCAACTGGCACAAGACAAACATGAGGAGTATGAACAGCATAAATCAGGCCTCAAACTATGGATTGAAATTCCTCACTTTTCACAGAAAATTCATAGGCAAGTTCGACACTTGGAGAAAGAAGAAAAACTTGCCTTTACTGGTGCCGTGGGATCCTTCAACTCCAATACCGAACGATCTTCCGCATGCCCCTAGGGACACAAACAATCCATATTCTGCAGAGCCAAGAATTGCGCGCCCTTCCTGGTTGACGACTCGTGGAGGCTTCATAAGGGACTCTCTGTATGGCTACAAGATGCTCAACCAGTTTAGAACAGCAGCCGAGCTGGGTAACGCGATCGATTACATGCATTACGCAATGATACCAGGTGGAATGGCAAGCTGGCACGCGTTAGTTCATTCTACTATCGGTGGCGACATGTCAAGTCCTGCAACAGCCCCAAAGAATCCTATCTTCTGGCGCTGGCACAAGTTCGTGGACAACATCTATGCAGCTTGGCTTGCCCCGCCCTGAAACAAGAAGAAGTTTTTCCGATAACCGAAAAGGACAATGAGTGAAGCCGATTTAGGAATTTAAGCTGGTGTCGACACCATCGAGGAAAGCTTTCAGCATGCTTAAGAATGTGAAGAATGGCATGCTGCCTCCTGATGCACCAAGGATATGTTCTACACTATTTGCAAAGTTTTGTAACATACCAGGAAACGTGAATGCGTTGCACCAGACTTTGAGGAGATTAGGATCGGCTGTGTTTGGTTTTGCTGTGTTCATGTTTTGTTTAAAATCATCTGAATTCAGTACATTTTGGAGTTTTACCACAAAATCCTGCGTTACTGTTATACTGCCAGTCGTATTCGATTGGCCAGCATCGCTAATCATGCTGCTCAAGTCGTTAACGTAACTTTGCAATTTTTGTGTAAACTGAAACGCTTTTGTCCAAGCGTCAATTTTTTCCTGATAATCAGGATCGGTCTTGTTTTTTAGCTGGATACTTTGCATTCCGTTGGTATAGATGACGGTGAAGATCTGGGTGAGGCGAATGGCCAATATGCCAGCATCTAATCCGCTATTTCCCCCTCCGCTCATGTCGCTGTAGTATGTGACTAGCGATTATAATGCTGATCTCTTCTCCAGAAAAATCAGCTTTTGGTTCACGGCAAACTAACAAGAATGCCAGTCGACGTGCTTGCCGTAACCATCAATTAGTTAAGAAGATGCAGCGGGTGCTACGGCTGAATTGCCCTTAGTGCCAGAGTAGTAAAAATTATCGGTTGGCAGAACCCGATTCCATATGAATTTTTTAACTTTATCTTCATCCCAAGTTAAAATATCCTCTTTCTTGTAGGATACATAACATTCCTTTATCAAATCGCGTACATCTTTATAAAATTGGAAAAGCAAATCCACCATATCTGGCTTAAAGTTGTTTTTCCAATAATCTTCCTGTTTTTTTAATATGTCTTTTTTTGTATTCTCAATGGTATCTCGAAGTACCCAGTAGTTCAGAATCGCCCATATCCCAAATAAGCCAGCGATACCAGACATCACAATCAGACCAACCTCATGTAATGAAGAATTTTGCTTAGAAACAATGTCATACTTCTGTAAAAAGTCTGATAGTGAAGCAACTCCTAAAAAGGAACCAGCCTTGGAAAATATTCCTGATTTGGAGGTAGAGGCAAAATTTTTAATACCTTGTACAAACTCAGTCTTAGCGGCAAGCTCCTGACTCAGATCATCCAGATATCGTACATGATTGTCTCTAACAAATCCCATATCTCTGAGCGTTTTTGCCAAAGCCATCATGAGATTTTCTTGGAATATCTTGTCCGAAGGAGTATTAGATTGCTCAAATATTTTGATGAATTCCTGTTCAAACACTTCACCTAGTTTAGCCTGACTCGTTTCATGAGAAAAGTTGAGTGTCATGCCCCAACAGAGTTCCAGTATACTTTTAACAGTAAAAGGAAGAACAACTTTTTCTTTCTTTCCTTTAGTCTCAAGCTGCGATGTTAGGTCGTTGCTAGCAGGAATTGTTATTGCTTTCTCCAACCCATTAAGGCTACAGAATACAAGTAAATAAGGATAAAAATCTCTACTAGCAGAAACGTATAACACATTCAAACACAAGTGGATTTTTTCAAAGCAAAAACCGAAAAGGAGAATGAGGCGAAACCGGGAAATCAATTCCACATGACAATGCTTATTTAATTATTCATTAAAACTAAGGCGTGCCAGTTTCCATCACTTTAAACAATTCTTTCATAGAAAAATACAAGAATCGTGCAACCATGGATATTGATTTTACTCTTACAAGTA
This sequence comes from Nitrososphaerota archaeon, assembly GCA_016200035.1. Classification (GTDB taxonomy): domain Archaea; phylum Thermoproteota; class Nitrososphaeria; order Nitrososphaerales; family Nitrosopumilaceae; genus JBBDNF01. The sequence goes on along the minus strand of JACQFM010000148.1, from coordinate 3,273 downwards.
ACAAGTTTGTACCTCATCCAGGCAAAGACGATGGTGATATGCACTTGGCAGGAACAGCACCACAGGTAGGATTTGCAACTGTTTCAGAGATAATGAACGCAAAGGATGCTGATGTATATGATACACTCAAAGCAGCTTGGGAATCTGGGGATCCAATTTCTTTATCCGGGGCGTGGCGCATTTGGCCAGAACACGGAACAGGATCCTTTGTGCAGGGTCAAGAAGGTGACATTGGTGCCAGCACAAATCCTAATCACATTTCTGAAATACATCCTGTTACTCAAGTTGGCACAATTTCTGTAATGGATTCTGTACGAGAAATTGAAGGATTCCAATACAAAAACGCAACTAAAGCCTTCCAGCAATATGAGAAGGTAGGCTGTACACTCAAATTCACAGAAAAAAAGACAACGTTGAATTTATCGCGTACTATTGGATATAACTATGTTAAATATGTCATTGAACCTCATGAAAAAGGCATCGAGAACAAGGCCAAAGATGCATTGCTTGTAAGATGCTCGGTCTTTGATGCAGATACGGGAGAACTTGTTGTAAAAGATCGTCGCATGGTATTCATAAAAGGTACTACATCTTATGATCTTTTCAAGCAGAAAGATGGCGGTGTTAGAATGAACGTGTATGGATTACCACGAGTAGACTTGGCATTAGTTTCTTGGCGTGTTAATAATTCTACAAAGAAACAAGGCGTTACAGATTGGCCTCTACCTTACGAAATGGTCATTGTAGGAAATTGGGAAAGTTAAGCAATACCCTAATCGTCTTATGATTGCGCGTGCAGATTAGTGTTGATTTACTCACTTTTGTAATCAAGTGATAAATGCGGACAATGAGCGAAGCCGGTATGGTTCTAGGTGACTACACTGAACTTGTAAAAACTGCGCAATTCATTAGAGATTAAACCTCATTCTTTTTGTTTTTTTATTATCTGCAAGTTATAGAGAAAAACCTAAATTCATAGTTATTTTTTACTTTTACAAGCTGGTATAGATACGTCTAATTTTCCTACAATAGCTGCTGTTTGCTTCGCTGTAGGCTTATTACCAAACAAGTTGTGGAGCGACTCGAGGAATTTGCTGGTGGAAAATTAGATGGTAAAAGCACCTAGAACAAGACTGAAAGTAAGAACGATTAAGAGAAATTCGCGTACTTGATATTTTTTCTTATGGTAAAGTTATTACTCATTTGTTATTTCAAATCATATTACCACTACATTGATACTGAAATCTTATGTTTAACCTGAAATCAAATAATCATAGTTCATTAATTCAAGTCCAAAAATTATCTTTAGAAATGATATGTGTTGTGGAAAAATATTGAAGATTAGACTGAGCGCACGAGAGTACTTCTTTCCAATGATTTTATGTCTTCATCAATAAAATATGAGTCAGCCCACTGGTCAGAGTTTTTCAATGTTAATGGTGCATTTGATTGACTTTTTTCATGTAGATCCCTGAATCTATAATGATCAAACAAGCGAATGGCTTCCACTGCATAGTATGTTGCAATATTTCTGTCATAAATTGCAATCAAGTTGTCGCCGTTGTTTTCTTCCCCTCCTTCGGATAGATTAGAAGAACCACAAAAGACTACAGGTGACTTGTCATTAAAATCACATACCACAAATTTGTGATGAATTACTTGACCCCTACCGCCTTGCCATTCTTTCTTAAATGGTTCAGGAATATTGTCTTTAAGAAAGCTAAAGTTTGCTACTGCTGTGTTTGCCAATCCTTTTCTGTGAAGTTCAAAACCCTTGTCCTCGTTTTGTGTTGTTCCAAGTGAGAGGATCTGATCCCTGTTTTCAAGGTCCTGCAAGTCACCAATTAGGGGACCTGCACCACTTGTTGCCATCAATGCAAACAAAACAGAGCTGTTTGCAGATTTTACTGCCTCATCTATTGTTTTTAACGTAAATACTGTATCATCTTGTGGTTTTGCATGTGGTGAAAAGGCAAACAAGAGACGTGGAAGACCTACATTGTTTATCTCAAACCAATCTAGGGCAATTTTGGATTTTTTAAACAAGGTAGACTCTTTCCTGGAGTCAGAATCAAACTTTGACTTTAGTTCTGCATTGTCGTCTGATGATTCCACTGACGATATGTCGGATGATTCTAGTCCTTCCGAGTCCGTAAAGGTTTCATCAAAGGCCTGTTTGTAGAGGCTTGCAACTGAAGATTCATTGAAAACGAGTATGCTATTTGCTTGAACATAAAGGCCTCTCATGCTGAAATTTGCAGACCCGGTTAGAACTTTGATGGCTTGTCCATTTTTTATCTGAATCATTACCTTGTCGTGCGAAAATCTTCCAAAATGGCCCTTCCTTATTTTTGCACCAGATTTTGCCAGTACAGATACCGCTTGCATTTCAATGGCGTTAGGAATTCCATGTCCCGAATATTCCGTCTTTCCGGTCTTGTCTTTTTTGGAAGAAATGTAGTCGTCTTGGAATAAGCTAAGACGGTTGCCAAGTGATTGTAATTTTTTTATTATTACTGGTTCGTCAAAATCGTACGCAAACATGTCAAGTTTTATTGAATTATCTTGAATTGCTTCATCCAAAAAATCATAAATTAGTTTTCTACCATGAGATCCAAGCCATGAATAGGTATCTTTGTTTGGTGACATGTCAAAATCAAGAGACTTCTGTTCAGGAAGAACTGTCATGTTGTTCTTAAATATAGTAGCGTACGCCTGCGAAGAAATGTATCCTCTTGTGAATCCTACTTCCATATTATCAAATGATTTGTAACTGAGATCTGCATCAATGCAAACACTTTGCCCAAGCTTGGGAGTCCCATTTCCATCAAAATAAGATGCATAGATAGTATACTGGTATGTGCCAGGTCCTGCACCTGGGAAGTGAATCCAGTGGAATGTCTGAAACGGAGCCTTGTCTGATGGAGTAAGTGTGGATTCTTTGTCGCTTGTAAGTGCCTCAAAATTTATTGGATTATTTAGAAAAAACTCACCATATGGATAGGACCCAGGCTTGGGAGTCTTGCAGTATATGGAAAAACCCGCAAGTTTGTCCCTTTTACTAGTGTCAATGTCAAAAGCAAGTAGAACTGATCCGTCTCCAACATGTGTTGTTATTGTAAGACCATCTTTTGTTTTAGTTGGCATTATTCCATGATATCAACGCGTGAAGATAAAGACTATTTAGCTAAAATGACAAATTATTAGCTAGCACTTCTAAAGGTCATACTTTTCGACCCATTAGGTGTTTTGTTCACTTAGTTTAGTACCCTC
>JACQFM010000155.1 GCA_016200035.1 Nitrososphaerota archaeon | reverse complement strand
CGAAAGGAAAAATCAGGCGAAAACAAAACAAAACAAGAATAATACTCCTTATGAGCATTTACTCTGACGCGATGCGAGTAGGATACCATCATGGTCTTATTTTAGGTCCCCTTTGTAAAAAAATCAAATTTGAATTCTATTAATTCAAAAAAAATTTTACAAAAATAAAAAAAGAAGAGATTACTTCATGTGTGTATAGACGGTATTTGCATTAATGAAGGGACAGTTTACTACCATTCCTGCCGGTGTGACCTTTATCTTGTCGCTGTGGCTTGTTATATCGTGCGTGTTTTCCAACACAGATGCACTTGACGCATCGTTCCATGATATCATGGATATTCTCCAAATTGGACTGTAGGCTACATCGCCAGGCTTTGTACTTCCAATACCTGCTTGGAAGCCCATGGGTCCGGTTCCTTGGATTCCGTTTGTAAACTGGAACAAGTCTGAAGACGCACTAGATACAATAAGAGCTGCAGTTTTGTTTGCAAAAGTAACGCCCATCATGTTTGATGGATCCTGCATGGATGCGTCAGTAACGATGTAGTAAATTGTGGAACCATCGGAACCAAATCCTCGGTGAGCTACAAATGTTACCTGCATTTTCTGCGTATCAATGTTTAGCACCTGACCTCCTCCGTATGGTGTAGTATCTGTGAGCACAGAGCTCTCCTTTATTTTCATATGACCTGCAGGTATAGTATTTTCCTTATCGCCACCCCACTGTACTATTGGGCAGTTTACAACCACGTTTGTTGGAGTAACAGTTACCTGACCTTTTGTCTGCGCATCTGCAATCTCATCATCTGAGCCAAGGACCTTTGCAGTTGCAGAATCTTTCCACTCTACAAAGTTAATTTTCCATAATGCGCTGTATTTTGATTGCCCTGGTATGGAATCAACGACATTTGGCTGAAAGCCCAAGACTCCTACACCATTGACACCGTTTTTGAATACAAAGATGTTTGCAAGGCCCTTATCTGGTGTCTTTGCAAGTGCTGGTGCAAAAGTTACTGGAAAGTTGGTGAATTTTGTAAGGAGCGTTGCCACATCGGAGTCTGATGCTTCTGTTGATATGTAAAAGACATCTTTGCCATCATACAATCCTCTAACCAATGGCATTACCAAAGGAAGGTTTGCATCAGATAGTCTCAAGACAGAGCCTAAATCCTGTGCAGGTGTTGTTGGTGCTTTTGTTCCCTTAGGTCCTGGTTTAGGCACAGTTGTAATCTTTTGCTTAATCAATGACACACCTCCCTGGGAGCATAATTTGTTGCCGCACACCAGACCCTGCTTATATTGGGCAGTGATATGATTATCTGGGTTCTCATATTTGCTTAATGCAAATGCCATAGAATTAGATGTCAATGCGACCGTAAAGACGGGGATTATAGCCAATAATCCCAAGTATTTGAGTTTATGATTCATTGAGTGTCACATGTCTTTAGCAGTTACATAAGCATTTTTCCAAATCTTTACCAGATTAACCAAAGTTGCTGTAACTTTGTGAAAAGCCTAACAATCAAAAATTGAACCGTTACAGATTGTGTTTATATCTTTGATTGACCACATCAAATCATGGAAATTCACGGAAATGAAAAACAAAACGAGAAATTCAAATGTAGTAAATGTAGCGCTGAATTTGTATCAGAGCAAAAGTTGATGGAGCATCAAAATGATCATGCCCCAGAAATATACTGTGAGTCTTGCCCTATTGACATGGCAATTAGTAGGCTTGTAAAGCTATTTAGAAGAATCAGGTAAAAATGAAAATACAATTCATTTCAGAGTCTGAAAAAAAGTTACTGCATAAAAATTATGATGATCACTGCAAATCTGAATGCCCTGTTTGTAACAGCGAGATTGAAGTTTTTTGGGAACCACGTTATAATGGAATTCGGGGAACGTGTACCAAGTGCGGGACAAATTGGGCAGAGTCGTAAAAGAAGAGCAAGGTTATACCATATTCAACTTGAACTGTTCAAATTCAGCCTAGAAGATTCAAGGTTATTTCTAATAACAACTTTGCTTAAACCAACTTTATGTACGTAATATACTCAACTAAAAAGGCGATTGGCGCAGGTACGATAGGAGGAATAGTTGGCGGTATAGCCATGTTAGCTCCTATGATGGCAATGATGTCGATGCTGAATCTGCCGCCAGATCTCTTCCCAAAGCTAGTGGGTATGGCAATGGGGCAAGCACCAGAATCGGCCGCAATGGTAGGAATTGGATTTCATTTTATAGCAAGTATAGTAATAGGACTAATCTTTGGTGCTGTAGTTAATGCTTCAGCACTGATGATTTCAGGTTTCAAAAAAGGTATCGGCCTTGGACTTGCAACTGGTATAATAGCATTCGTAGTCTTATTCTTGCCAATGATGATGGTAATCTTTCCGCCAACAATGATGAAAATGATGATAATGATGAATCCAAATGCACCGCAGGATATGATTATGAAACAATTGCAAGGGATGCAACCAATGCTGTTAGCTGGTTCAGCCATTTCACATCTCATATATGGTGCAGTGCTGGGAACTGTGGTATCGGCTATTTTAACACGAAAGGTGACTTGTCCACGTTGCAAAGCACAAATGACAAAAAAAGAATTTGAATCACATAAGGGAGCATGCAAGGTGAGTTAATTGGGATCAAGCTACAAGGAAGAAAACAAAGTAAAAGAAATAACAGAAAATGACTGGCAAAGCGAGATCGCTGACGCAAAAATCCCCGTCTTTGTAGACTTTTGGGCGCCTTGGTGTGGTCCATGTAGAATGGTAGGTCCAGCAGTAGACGAAATTGCCAAGGAGAGAAAGTTCGATATCAAATTTGTCAAGGTTAATTTAGATGAAAACCCGTCACTTGCTGCCTCCCAAAACATACAAAGTATTCCCACCCTTGTCATATTCAAAGATGGCAAAGTTGTAAGAACTACTATCGGAGCTCAATCAAAAGCTAACATAGAAAGATTCATAGCTGAAACGATAGCTAAAATCTAATAATTTTTCCAAAAGAAATCATTTTGTTGGGACTAACATCTTGCCTAAAGTGTTTAATGTAATTTTTGACCTCCCCCTTTCTAGTCTCTCAGAATCAACAAGGCCCAAGTCTACCAGTCCTTTTGATTCGTTGGTGCCATGTATATGATAACTCAGGAGAGGCTTGCCAAAACCGGTAATCTTTGTCAACTCCTCAAGGCTTTCAATGACGCCACCAGTTCTGTCAATTGCTTCAAGGATCTTAATCTTTGCATCAGAAATTATTTCATTATAGCTTAATTTCAGAATAGGTAACAGCATAGGTTTTCCATCAGGAGTTGTTCCAAAAGCCTTGATACCGTTTACAAAGGCGCAAGAAAGGGCAGCACATCCAATCATTTTATCACCAGCACTTACGTTAATGAGGATCTGTTCAAAGTTATCCTTCTCAGATTTTATTATTTCCGCAACATGTTGCATGGCGTTTCTTATTATGTCTGGCTGTGCGATTACTCTAATGGAGATTGGAATTCCTAGGGTGCTGCGAATATTCCGAGAAAACTCTTCTGCCTCTTTTTTATCAGACTCGTAGTGTAAAAGAATAAGCTTGTGAATAGGAAAATTGCGCAAGCCAGCCAAGATCCCTTCTTTATCCTGTCCAAAGGTAGCTATCTGTAGAGTCTGCTGTACCACATCTATCTACCGCGTTATGATTACTAAAGCATTAACTTGAACTGTTAAATTTTCATTTTGAACCGGTTTGATAAAATTTTGGATGTGATTTGGAACAAATCTTTTAACATTTCCTGTGAGCTTTATGCTGTGTTAAAAACTGTTTATGTCATAGCAACCATTGCTGCAATTTCGATATCGATAATTCTGATTTATGCAAATACATCTCATCCTCTTGATAACAAGAGAACAGAGATTGCCTCAGAAGATACTATCCTTATCACAAACGGGATCAAGCATATAGTGCCTCTTGAGAAGATTGTTGGTGGCGGACCTCCAAAGGATGGTATACCATCTATTGATCATCCAAAATTTGTGCAAGCCTCCAAAGCACAGTTTCTAAAAGATGATGATCTTGTGATAGGCTTGAATATCAATGGAGAAAAGAAAGCCTATCCACTTTTTATTCTAGTCTGGCATGAGATCGTAAATGACAAAATAGGTGATACGCCGGTAACAGTAACTTACTGTCCTTTGTGTTTTACAACTCAGGTTTTTGACAGAACAATAAATGGAACTGAGGTAGAGTTTGGCACATCAGGGAAATTATACAATAGCAATCTTGTGATGTATGATAGATACACTGGTTCTTACTGGAGTCAAGCTCTTGGCAGATCAATAACAGGAGAACTGGCTGGATTTGAGCTTAAAAAAATTACATTTGATGTGGCAAGATGGAAGGACTGGAAGTCATTATATCCAGAATCTTTGGTATTAACAACTGATACTGGCTTCCAAAGGGCATATGGTTCTGACCCTTATGGAGATTATTACACAAATCCCCAAATCATATTCCCTGTGACCAACAAAGATGATAGACTGGGTCCAAAAGAGATTATTTTAGGTTTAGAGTATTCCAACTCTTATAAGGCATACAAGCTAGCGGATCTTGAATCATCAAAACTAATCAATGACAAAATAAATGATAAGAAAATTTTGCTTGCATCACTTTATCCAAAGATGGCAAGGGCTTTCGATAGAGAAGTTGATGGAAAATCCTTAGAATTTACTTTTTCTGATGATAAGATAATCGACAAGCAAACAAATTCGGAATGGAGTTTTGAAGGTCAGGCCGTAGCTGGTCCACTAAAGGGTAGACAGCTTGATAGGCTTACGTTAAATCCAGGTTTTTGGTTTGAATGGGTTGCATTCCATCCTAGTACGGAAATTTACCAAGGTTAATAATTTGAAACCAATCTCTAAAGGAATTTTATTTGGTACCATAACCATTGCAGCCTATCTTGTCATAGTAACAATTACCACTCCCGCACTGCCACCACTTGATGCAATAAGAGCAGCCTTTCAGCTAAACTCACCAATAATCGTGGGCATGGGAATAGGAGTTGGGTTTCAGACATTTCTTTCAAGCTATAGTACACTTGTTGGATGTCGTCTCACAGTTAAGAGGAAGGCTTTTGGAGGCAATT
>JACQFM010000154.1 GCA_016200035.1 Nitrososphaerota archaeon | reverse complement strand
TAGCAGAGTTTGCATAAGTGATGGTTCCTAATCCAGCACCTGCACCGCCCAATATTATGCCACTAGCTGGAAATGTTTTTGCTGCCGTAAATGTTTGTGCTAATGCAAGTGTTGCAAGAGTATCGGTTGCCGTGATGCTTGGAATTTGTAGAGTTTGTGTTGTAGTTGAAAGTGGTTTTATTGTAAGCGTTTTTGCTGTAGTCATGCCAGAATTGTCAAAGGTTACGATTTTTGTGGCATCTGTATTGTCTACTATCTTCAAGTTTAACGCGTTGAATAACTGATCAAATGCTCCAAAAGTGTTGGCCTGATCCGTATAAACAGTCACAGTTGGAAGATCAGACTTGATAAATCTAGCAACAGTCGAGATGGCTTTTTTTGGTATACCTGCCCCATATACTTCATCAAGTACAGTTACCGCTGATAATGCCACTATTGTAATTATCAGAGTGGCCAAAAGCCATCTTTTCATTATTTCATGATAGAAAAAGCCCAAAGATAAACATTAAGGAATTTTTTCTACCAAGTTGATTCCATTGTGGCATATATCTATGAAATGATATTCACCTGAGGTGCCACATTCCAGATTTGGATCGACGCAACTAACATATTAATTAGCGGATACGATAATTTTTCATTGAATGTAAAGATAGTCCTGATATTGGCAGGCATAGCCGCAGTAATTATCATATTGACTATTGGTACGCAACGCATCGAAAAGCCCCCTAAGATTGATACGGAAATCCAACCAACTGAAGAAAAAGAGAATCCTGTCGCATCGACAGTATACAATGCTACTGGCATAAATCTTGACATGTGTATGAAAGCTGAGGGCTCTCTTGAAATTGAAAATTGCACTACAACCATATCAAAAATAAAGGAGGAATGCAAAAAACAAAAAGGTTCCTTACACTCATTGTGTAATGATCCAAGATTAGATGGCTTTCAGAAGAAGCTTGAGAAAGATATGGAAAACTTGAATGAATCTTTACTAGAACTTATTGGCGGATGCATGGATGTGAAATCACAGGAGGATATAGAATCATGTTCAGAGAACTTGGCAAGGATAAAAAATGATTGTGAAGATCTCAATTTTTCGTCCTCCATGTCCGTTTGTAATGATAAAAGATTCGATAAATTCAATGAAAAATACAAAGACCTCTTGGTAAAGTTCAAACCAGAGTAATCAATCAATTTGTCTCTGTTCTACACGCATTCATATGCATGAACGAATAATTCTTTCTGAAAATTCATATTTCATTTATAATATATTGAAAACTAAAGAAGAATAAGGATCATTATCTGATCATAGTTCACAAAAAATCAATTCTTCCAATGAATCTACTTTATCTATGCCAGTTCCTTTACTTTTTTTATGTTACCAATGTCATCACGTCTTTCATCTATTGGTGTTTCTAAGATCATCGGAATTTTTTTAGAATTTGCAAATTTTATGACATAACGAAGGCCCGCATCTCCAATATTGCCAAGACCAATGTGATCGTGTCTATCTACACTACATCCAAGCTCTCCTTTTGAATCGTTCAAATGTATTAACTTGAGATGCTCAAATCCAATTGCGTTGTCAAACTTTTCTAGTGTCAGCGCAACTGCCTTTTCTGTTCGCATATCATACCCCGCAGCAAATGCATGACAGGTATCAAGACAGACACCAAATCTATTTGCAGGTTTGAGCTGGAACAAAATGGATGCAAGTTGTTCAAAGTTAGAGCCAACACTGTTCTTCTGTCCAGCGGTGTTCTCGAGAAGTATAATTACATCGTTGTTATTTTCAGCGGCAGCTTTTGTGAAGGCTTTGACAAGTTTTTCCATTCCCTTCTGATCACCTGCTCCTTTATGACTTCCTAGGTGAGCTACAAGATATGGAATTCCAAGCCTGCCACACCTTTCTATCTCAGCTGATAACGAGTTCAGAGATTTTGTGAAGGGATCCTCGTCTGGTGAGGATAAGTTTGGCAGGTATGGCATATGTGCTGCTGTGGCTAACCTGTCTATCTTACTTGCAGCAAGCTTCTCCTTGAAATTTTTTATGTCCTGTTCGGATAACACTTTTGCAGCCCAACCACGAGGATTCCTTGTAAAGATCTGAAATGCCGTGCATCCCCTTGATAAGGCGTTATCTACTGATCTGTCTACCGAGCCTGCAATGGATACATGAAGTCCAACCCTCACAAAGATACTTTGTGTGAGCATAATTTAAACTCCTAGTTCCTTCCATGGTTTCAGAGTCCATGACCAAATTTTTAACTTTGATTGAGAGAAATCCCACACCATTTATGGGTGTGATGAATGCAAGGAGTGGGTGCATGATTAAATGATCACAATAAAATGCAGGATTTATCCAACCATACAGCAGGAATCAAAATTATTACGAACTCTTGATACTTGCAGATGGCTTTACAACTATTTCCTGGATAAAAACATCCAGTCACGAGAAGACATGCAGTTCATACTTACAGAACTGAAAGAACAGGAACCTTGGCTTACTCAATTTCATAGCAAGATGTTGCAGATGGTTCTTCATAAGATAGACAGTAGCAGAAGAGCACTGAAGGCATTACAAAGAAATGGTCATAAGATTGGTAAACTACACTTCATAAAACATGATGAATGCAACACATTCACATACAATCAATCAGGCTTCAAAATAGAAAGGCATGGTAATACCAATCTGTTATGGCTGTCCAAGATCGGATGCACGGAAATCAGATTGCACAGACCTATTGATGGTGAAATAAAACAAATCACAATAACAAAGAAAGCAGGTAGTTGGTATGCTTCATTAGTAGTCGAGAAACAGTGGCAGTTACCAGAGATGATCAATTTCAAGAAGAGTGTAGGTATTGATGTTGGAATCAGGAACTATGCCTATGATTCTGATGGATGCATAACACCAAATCCAAGACATCTGATAAAATTACAAAAACCCTTGATCAGAGCAAACAGAATACTATCAAGAAGAGTATATGGTTCACAGAACTATAAGAAAGCAAAGAAGCACTACCAGATTATGCAGGAAAGAATTGCCAGATGCAGAAAAGATTTCTTGCACAAACTATCAACTAATTATTCCTCAAAATATGATGTGATTGTATTGGAGAAACTACAGATACCAAACATGCTAAGGAACCATCATCTAGCACAATCAATCAGTGATGCATCATGGGGTACATTCAAACAGATGATTGAATACAAATCAAAAATAATGGTGGAAATAAATCCACGAAATACAACTGTTGAATGTTCAAGGTGTGGCAGTATCATACCAAAAACATTAGCCATACGAACGCACGAATGTGATCAATGTGGACTGACACTTGATCGTGATAACAACTCAGCCAATGTAATTCATGACAGAGGACTTATGTTGTTAGAACTACCGATGGTACATCGGGAAGTAACGCCTGTGGAGATCCTACTGGGGTCAATGAAGCAGGAGAAGCCCATTGCCTTGAGTCATGGGTAGTTCACGGTTAAAAAAGAGAATGAAATTGTGTTACAGATAGGTAATAGAGATCTAGCAAAATATCCATTCCTTGCGGAAACTGGCGAATATCTTAGGGATAAGGGTTTCAAGATCGAGCAACTTGATCATCCAGATTGGAAACCAATAATGGAAAAAGCATATGGAAGAATTATAGTTGCGACAACGGGTCAAATTTATGGTTCAGATCTTAAGAAATTTGAAAACTTGGATACTGAAATTCTTTCTTTTGTAATTGCAATAATTTTATTAAAATCTGCTGGCATGAACACACTTATCAAAAGATTTTCCCTAGCTGAAGCAAGAAGAGCTGAAAAGTTTTTGCAACAAGATCTTCATTACGGCAAAGATGACACAAAACTTGCACTTCCTCTTAAAATAATTCATGATCTATTCTCGGTAAAGGTAAAAATTGATGGCGATAATTTCGTTATTAGCATACCAGACTATCTGAGGAGGGCTATCCATTTTCACGAAAAAGAATGGAAATTGGTCAACAGAAAAGTTGAAGGAGGATTTGTATTTTTGACGTCCCACGAAACTGTCAGACTTATAAGAAGAGAACTCGACGGATACATAAATTCAAAGATTCAGTCGTTAAATACGCCATCTATTCCCTCATCCTTTAAAGAAAGAGTTACTGATCTTGTAATCCTAGCCAAGAAGTTTTCAGAGAGCACGACTGTTTCTACAGATTACCCCCCGTGCATCAAACATGCAATAGAAGTTCTAGAAAGAGGTGAAAACCTGCCACACTCTGGAAGATTTATGCTTGCGACTTATCTAATGGCAAAAGGACAAACCGTAGACCAGATTGCCCCTCTGTTTAAAAATGCACCTGACTATAATGAACGAATAACTAGATATCAACTAGAGCACATTGCAGGCTCTTCTGGAAAGGGAACAAAATACTCCTGCCCCTCCTGTGACAAGCTCAAAAGTGAAAACCTCTGCTTTGAGATACCAGAATGTAACGGAATCATAAATCCAATTCAATTTGGAAAAAAGAGGACGTCAAATGCTTGACAAAAGTGTAAGGTTTTTAGAGGAAGCTTTCAAGGAGTATTATTTTAACAACTTACAGATTATTCATGTACCCACAAGGCCGTCCGAGAGAGAATTTGGATACCAGAAATTCAATTCCGGTATGACAAGACACATCTCTCTAAAAAATGACAACGAGCTACACCTTTTGCTAATGACCCAAGTGCCTTCTGATGTATACTGTTCCAACGCCTACTACTCATTCCCTAACCTACCTATGCAAGAAAAGGATTGGAAGGAAGCAGATCTAATTTTCGATATAGATGCGAAGGATTTGCATCTTGATTGCAGAAAGGAACATACCTGCTACAAGTGCACATCGTGTAAAGAAATTACAAATGACCAAACCACATGTTCTGAATGTGGCTCCTCAAAATTTGAAACCATTTCTACAGTTTGTGAAAGATGTATTACAGAATCAACAAAAGAAGTGAAGAAACTTTTGGAGATATTAACAGATGATCTTGGAATTAAGAGTCAAGAAATTGCTGTTTACTTTTCTGGAAACGAGGGATTTCATATACATGTGACAAGCAAAGGCTACCAAAATCTTGACTCCAGAGAAAGGGCAGAGTTGGCAGACTATATAATGTTTAATGGTGCAATTCCAGAAACTTTTGGAATGAGTAAACAAAAGAGCTCAAAAGCATCATTTCCCCATATTGATGAGAAAGGATGGCGTGGCAGAATCGCAAAAGAGATTCTAGGTTCAAAGACCAGGAGCTCCAAAATTATACAAGAATTGTTTTCAGGAGGATATTCGGTCTTTCAATTAAAGCTTGAGGATCTAAAACAGCGAATAGGAGTAAGAATTGATCCAAAGGTAACTATGGATGTACACAGAATCTTTAGGCTTGAAGGTTCTATAAACAGTAAGAGTGGCCTTTCCAAGATCTTATGCAAAGATTTGGATACCTTTGATCCATTTTCTGAAGCGTGTCTTATTGATGATAAAAAGGTTGAGGTCATTGCAAACTCTCCAATCTCATTTAGACTAAAAGATGAAAAGTATGGTCCATACATTAATGAAAAGGTCTCTGTCCCAAAGTATGCAGCAGTCTACATGATTTGTAAGGGACTTGCAGAAGTTCTTCAATAACGCAACCCTAAATTTTACTAAGGATTATCATCTATTTTGAGTGACTCTTTCATTACTGGTAAGACATTAATTTGACTCAAATCAAGGTAGCGTGATTTTGTACAGCTCCTCAACTCAAGACGGTACGCCTCCTCCTGATACAGGAAGGTACATTCGAATAGGAATTGCAGCACTGATAGGTATTGTCATCTTTGTGACTGTCAGTAATCAAGCAGTAATTTTCTTTATGAACATTAATGAGTTTG
>JACQFM010000019.1 GCA_016200035.1 Nitrososphaerota archaeon | reverse complement strand
ATCTAAATTTCCTTATGATATAGTGGTGTATTAAATCGCCTTTAGGAGATCGATTGTGGACTGGTTTTGTGCCTAAAAATACTCTTTTTTTGGTCTTGTCTTCTTAATCCTGAACAGAATTGCACCCACTATCATTACTGGTATGGAGACTGCCATAAAAATTTGTGGCGTTAGAGTAACTTCTGTAACAAGATAGGACTTGCTAATTTGTGGAAGAAGAGTATTTGCATAATACATTCCGCCTAAAAGTACCACACCGCCAATCATTATCATTGTTCCAATAGGTTTTGAACCGTAGCGTTTTGACATTAGAAAAGATATGCCAGCTAGAATTACTGCTGGTGCAACGCTAATTGAAATGTATTCGAGAATTTTTGTGCCCGGTTCGATTTCCTGACTTGGATTTATCAGATAATGAAAAATTGTCAAAATTTCCGCAACGAACATGACAAATAACCCAAGACTTGCGGCAGCTATCCATTTCTCTATTGCCATATGTTAGAATCTTGCAGCTCAATAAATAAACCAAGTGATTTTTTCTTCAGAATTGTTCTAATTTCTCTATCAAGCAGTTTTTGTTCTGCCAAAAAATCTTAGTCTTGTTATACAATGCCTACTAGGCCGGCAAGTTCTTTTCTACAAGACGCGCCAAGCTCTTCAGCTGCTTTTTCTGGAGTAACCTTGTTGAGAAATACACCAAATCCTCTTTCAAGACCAGACCAGTGATCTTCTTGAGGATAAACTTCGACGTGCCAATGGATTTGTCTGTTGTTTTTCTTTTCCGGAGAGAGATGAAAGACCATATTGTAAGATGGATTCTTCATTGTGTTTGCCAGTCCTCCAAGTGTGGCACGCAAGATTAAGGACAAGTCATTTATCTCCTTTTGAGTAATCTTTGAAAAACTTGTTATGTGTTTTTTTGGATAGATCCAGAATTCATATGGGTGTGAAGGTGCCCATGGGCAGAAGGCAAGAAATCCCTCCGTCTGTAGTATTTGCCTGGGGCCCCCTGTTTCTGTACTTACAGTCTGGCACATAGGGCATATGCCCTTCTCGTTGAGGATCTTATGAGATGCCTCCGCCTCTTCTTCTATGACAGGAGGAATTGTAGATAGTGTGACTATGTTTAGGTGAGGGTGTATGATGAAGCCGCCTGCCCCCTTGCCGTGATTTACATAGATAGATACGTAAGTCACACCCCTTTGTGTGTAAAGCCAGCGCAGTCTATCTTGTATGACGACAAGTACGTTTGACCACTGCTCAACATTAATAGAAGAAAGCGAGTCTTTGTGTTTCTCTGAAGCTACCACAACGTAGTGGTAGCCATATGCTGGTTCGCTGTAAAGTGGCCTGTCGCTGTAAGAGTTCTCCGATGTTGTAGCAACCACTGGATTTTTGCTTTCAAAAACCCTCACTGACCAATCTTTTACATAATTGTCTTCACTGTCCTGAAGCCTCTGTAACATGCCGTCTTTTGCCACAAGAGAAAGTGAGGATGGGTTTGTCATCTCTTCATTTCCTGGACAGTAGGGACATTTTTTAGAGTCAGTAGCAACATGGTTTTCAGGAGAAACAATTACGAATCTTTCAATAACATAATCTTTACGCAGGTCCCCCATATCTCTAACAACGGGATCTAGTAATTTAAAACCTTTTCAGAGATCGATTTAAAAATAATTGTAAAGTTTATGTGTAACACAGCAAACTCGGAAGTTAGTTGATCAAAAATTACTGACAACTCAGACATTCATATGATTTATGTTCTTTTGGATGGGGTCGGTGATCTTCCGCATCCGGATCTAAAAGGAGGAACACCACTTAGCTTTGCAAAGACACCAAATCTTGACAAGCTTGCAAGAAATGGCACAATAGGTGAGGTCATATCAGTAGGAAAAGGAATTGCGCCCCAATCTGACATAGCTGTCTTCAATATGCTTGGCTACAAATTCCAGCATTCTGATTATGTCGGCAGAGGCGTCATAGAGGCAATAGGAGTAGGCATTGATTTTAAGGACGGTGATCTTGCCTTGCGAGGTAATTTTGCAACCATAAATGATGAAGGTATCATAATAGACAGGAGAGCGGGCAGAAGAATAGAAAAAGAAGATGCTCTTGCCATTTCCCTTGAGATAGAGCGTCTCCTCAGGTTTTCAAATCCAAAGGCCTCTGTGGTTGTGGCACCAACTATAGGTCACAGGGTAGTAGTCAGGATAAGATGCGATGGCGAGCACCTATCATCTGAGATTAGCAATACCGATCCCGCATACGCCCGCATCGAGGGGATGGGAGTTGCAAAGGCAGTCGCTGATTATCTTAAGATAGAGAGGTCTCTTCCGTTAAACGAGTCTAAGAATGCTAAGCTTGCTGCCATCCTCGTAAATGAGTTCACGGAACAATCTCTTGCCGTAATGAAAAATAGCAAAGTTAACGAAAATAGAAAGAGTAAAGGAAAGAAACCCCTCAACAGTATACTTTTGCGCGACGCAGGTAATAGATTTCCCAAACTAACGCCAATAAATGAGCTGCATTTGATGAAGTTTTCTTGCATTGTTGATATGCCGGTGGAGATTGGTATCTCAATTATCTTGAAGATGAAGACGTTTAATGCTGGAGGAATGACAGATTATGAAGAAAAGGCAAGAATAGCAGCTAAAGCTATGGATACACAAAATGCAATATATGTTCACATCAAAGGGCCGGATGAATTTGGTCATGATGGTGATGCATTAGGTAAGATGAAAAATATAGAAGAGATTGATGAAAGATTTTTTGGAACTTTGCTCAGCAAAATAGATACTTCAAAGATAGCTGTTGTTATTTCCGCTGATCATTCTACTCCATGTATAAACAAAGGCCATAGTGATGATCCTGTACCTGTTTTGGTTTCTGGCGACTCGATAAGAAAGGATGGCACAGAAAGGTTTACGGAGCAAGAGGCAAAGCGAGGTCAGATTGGTCTCATTGCTGGCGCAGATGTAATTAAAACTGCAGTAAGATTAATCAAATCGTAAACGCGATAATCATTCCAGATTGTATCATTTCTGTTACCTTCTTACGAACTAGGTCCAGATCAATCTTATGGTATAATCCAGTTCTTTCTCCTATCTTTTCTAGTCCACGTCGGAAAATGGAAATGCAGATATTATTTTCGTACTTTTGGTAATGAACCATGGCGGCTGCAACTAGGATCAATCCCTGTATGAGATCCTTTTCTTCTCCAGATGACTTTTTCCATGCGCCTTCCAGTACCTCGTGGCACTCCCAAAATCTCTCATTGTTAAAATAGTAGCGGCCTTTCTGTATTGCTTCTTCCTTTTCCATTACTTCATCGACTACATGTTTTGCGTGATCTAATGAACCAATTGGTTCGAGTTTTTTTAATAAAAGATCCAAATGTTCTTTTTTTATAGAAACATCGTATTCGAGGTACTTGCTTGAGATCCTCATATCTCTTATCGTAACATTAAGTCCAGAAGCTAGTCTACGAGCATCCAAAAGTAGCTGTGGAGCATGTTGTGGTATACGCCCTGAATTTTTGAGGTGAATCATAAAACGGTCCACAATCAGGCAATGTGGCAATTTCTTAAATTTGTTATCAAAAACCAGTTAAGATTTATATGAACAATCAGGACGACGTGGATTAAATGTCTATGATAGAGACCGTAAGTGATGTAAAGAATAACCTACTCTCAAGAAGAGAGATCACATGTAGAATCAAAGGACTGGCAGGCAAGTTGAAAAAACTGGAGGCCATAGACATGATATCAAAACAATACAAGTTGGAAGGCAAAGTGATTGTTCCAATCCTTCTAAGAAATGAAACTGGTAGACCGCTGATTTCAGGTACATTTTACGTTTATGATGATGAGAAGTTAGCAAGGGAGCATATCAAGCCGGCAATTTTCAAGAGATTAGAAAAACCAAAGGGCGGTGGGGAGAAGAAAGAAGGAGAGGCAAAAGAGGAAAAGGCAGAAAAGAGCCAAGCAAAGGATTCTGATAAAAAGGAGGCGGAGGCAAAAGAGACAAAGGAGGAAAAGGGTCAAGCAAAAGATTCTGATAAAAAGGAAAAACCTGCAAAGAAAGAGGCGTCAGAAGCTCCTAAGGAAAAGAGTAAGTAATGGTCAGCAAGAAAGGCTCCAGCCCCAGCATATACAAGTTTTATAAAATAAAGGGAAACAAAACTGAAAGAACAAGAAAAGAGTGCTCTAGATGTGGAAAAGGAGTCTTCATGTCTGAACATAAGAACAGACGAACATGTGGAAAGTGCGGCCTGACCGAGTTTATTCAGTAATCAGTAGTACTTTTTTTTCCTAAGCTTAGAGACCTTTTGTTCAAATTCGCTAAGCTTTGATAAAAGTTTCGAATCTATCTTTGTATTTGCCATTATTTTTGCTGGGACTTTGATAACATTTGTATCCAAAGTAATACTAGTGGACGGTAATTTTTTATCAATCCAATGTTTCACCACTTTGTCTTCCAGTTTGTAATCCCTGAAACCTTCCGGAAATTTCTTGGTAATGTGTAAGAGCAATGTTTTGTCACTGAAAACTGCTCTTGGATCAAAAATTCTAGTAGCATCTGAATAAACACTTTCAAAAAGATTACCTGAGAGTTCATCTGATATCAACTCCATTTTTGATACTCTGCGAATAAGCTCCAAATAATGTAAAAATTCATGAGCGAGGATGGCGTGAACTGTTCCTTTTAGCCCAAAGGCCACTAGCGGAGCAGTAATTTGGATCACAACCTCAAGTTGTTCATGAGTTATCACCGGTGTAGTTCTTGCAAACAAGATTCCATACTCATATGATCCAGCATGATAATGGGACAGCACAACTGATGGTTCCACATACGCTATTGGAAAGTT
>JACQFM010000018.1 GCA_016200035.1 Nitrososphaerota archaeon | reverse complement strand
CTGGAAAACCGCTATCTGCACCCATGAAAAGCACGATAGAGCGTCTTAGAACGTGGGACAGTCGAAGCCAAGTTCATGACTCGGCAGACAGAAACTTCAGACAGGCATTTAGTGATCTGGACAGGTTAAGAGGCAAGCTTGCACTATCTGATGCCGTAGTAGAAAAGACTGCCTACATTTACAGAAAGGCACTTGACAAGGGCCTTATCAGGGGCAGGTCTATTCCAGGACTTTTAGCTGCTGCACTATATGCAGCATGCAGAGATACGGAGACACCTAGAACCTTAAGCGAGGTCTCTGGTGAGATCAATATAAAAAGAAAAGAAGTGTCACGATTCTACAGGTTACTTTTGCGAGAATTGGACCTGAAGATGCCGGTAGTAGATCCAATAAAATGCATATCAAAGATCGCAAGTAGTGTTGGACTATCTGAAAAGACAAAGCGAAAAGCTGTTACAATCTTAAAGGATGCAAACGAGCTGCAAATTACTGCTGGAAAAAATGCCATGGGACTTGCGGCAGCGGCACTCTATCTTTCTTGTGTTGCAAATGGCGAAGAGCATACGCAAAAGGATATTGCACAGGCTTCTGGAGTAACCGAGGTTACAATTCGAAATAGGTGCAAGGGACTAAAAGACTCGCTAAAAATATGACTAAATAGCAGCTAGACACACCAAAATTCAGACAATGATGAAATATACGTGCAAGTTTTGTGCCAAGGAATTTTCTTCACAAATAAAAAGGAATAAACATCAAGACAGCTGTGTGGAACAATAGATTTTTCACAGATAAAAAATCCTAATGAATTAATTTGAATTTAGTTTAAGATGTGTCTAAGACTATTACAAACAACTCGTTATTAGCTGCCAGTTCATCTTTTATTTAATGAGAATAAAGGTTCTAGCTATTGGAATTTTGCTATTTGCGTTTGCAATAATAGGATACATGGAATCATCCAGTATTATCAATAAGACCTTGGGTTCGTTTGTTGCAAAAGACTCTCCTGTTGGAGCAGAAACCCTTCTCAGACAGATGGGATTTCCTTCAATTGATACTATTACCGAGACAGTCGAGTATTCGTCCCTTACAATGTCCATTGCAGGTATTGGCATGATACTTCTTGGAGGAATGACTAAAAAGAAGGAAACAAAAAATGCCAAGAAAATAATTTAGACTGACAAGTTTATGTCGTGGAAGGTTGTGGTAAGCTCACGAGTTTGGAACCTGGATGCATCTTTTTTCCTTTTTAGATTCGTTTAACATGAATCGCTCAAAGCCTTGTTCATCAAATAGTTGCCAACCAAACTTGTGTATATCAAGGTCATAGGATCGATAATCTTCTATAATATCACCAAACCAAGTTCGATACATGTCCTCCTCCTTTTGAGCTTGAGCTGCGTTGTTGAAGAATTTCAGCTCTATCCAGTCTATGTTGCCATTTGTTCTGGCAGAAAAGTCGCAAAATGGTGCAGCTCTAAGATAGTCTTTCATGTCATCTAATCGCTTGACAAAGTCCTGTGGCGAGGTAAACTTGACTGTAATCAGACGTGGAACGCCCATGTTTACTTGCTTTAGATCAACCAAGGCTGTGTATCCTAGAATGACTTTTTCTCTCTCAAGCTTGGCAATTCGCTTTGCAATTCCCCTCTCAGATATTTTGATTCCCTTCTCAGCAAGTTTTTTCGTGATGGTTCTTACCGAGTCTCGACCGTGTACAATGAGAATGTTAAGTAGTTCCTTGTCAAGCTCATCTATCATAACTTTTAATGATTTTTTGTAAAATAGGAAGGAATGTTCAAAAGTTGAACTAATGTTGTTAAAAAATTCAACTCCTGAACCAAAAGCCCCAAAAAAGTTAGGCCCCACCTAAATACTTGGACTCCTTTTCTGGTGTCGGATAAACATGACAACACAAATCCAAACAAAAAATGAGAACTCGCTTAGAAAAGTGAGTTCAGTTGGCCTCGCAGTTCTGCCCGTAATCGTGGCACTGCACACAAGTGGATACTCGTTCACTGAAGTGCCATCGACACTTGTAAGCGGGGTCTTTCCGATAGGATTCACAATCCTTTCATGGACTCTGGCTGCAATTATAGGACGCAAAAAGTAAGAGCCTGAAAGCGCCAAATCAGCAACCTTACTTTACTTTTTTATCCTAAAAGATGCTTGAAGTTGACGTATAGACGTGGATGATGTGATTTAGCAATACATGAATAGCAAAATAGCCGATGTTCTCACCAAACTGGATATAGATGCAAACAAAGAACGAGTTGGCAAAGTAACTGTGGACTCCAACGAGAGAATGCTTGCAATTACTTCAGACACAGGTATGTTCTTTAATATTATTTTAAAATCTATTAGAGCAAAAAGAGTTCTGGAAGTAGGCACCTCGACAGGATACTCAACACTCTGGTTTGCTGATGCGATTAAATACAATGATCCTAGCAATGAGGATAATAACATAATTACAATAGAAGAAAACCCATCGAAGATCAAGCGCGCTAGAAAAAATTTTGAAGATGCTGATGTTAATCATATTATAGAAATACGAGAGGGAAAGGCAGGTGATTTGTTGAGAAGCATGCTAAAAGAATATCAAAACTTGACAAAAAAAGAAAAGGTCGAGCCGTTTGATTTTATTTTTCTTGACGCTGACAAGGAAAATTGCATAGATTATTTTGAATTAACATTGCCCATGCTAAAAGTAGGCGGTATAATTGCTGCTGACAATATTCTCCATCCAGAAAGCTGTGTTCCAGAAATGACCAGATATGCTGAATATGTTAAGAAAAAATCAAACGTGCAATCCGTTACAGTTCCTATAGGCAATGGAGAAGAGGTCACGATCAAAATAAAATAACATATCTTCTAAGGTTTTTCAAACTCCTTTATAATATCTGATATGCGCGGATCGTCACATACTGGTACGCGCTGTTCGGGATCTTTACAACTCTGCAAGAAATTATTGAGCATGTAATAACAAGCTCCTTTGTCGGTCTTACCTTTCTGGCAGGAATCTATCAACTCTAAGGTAGCTTTATTCCAATCTTCTTTTGCTCTGTCTAGCTCCGGGTGAGCTGTATTCAACGCTTCTAGATAATAAATAATCATGAGTAGTCCAACTGCAAAGGCTGCAGCGGGAATTGTAATTCCGATTATTTTTGATATTGTCATAGAAACAGTCAGCTTGTGATAATATTAAACTCTCAGAAGGAGTAACGATATACCAAGACTACATTTACACTAAATAACAGTCGTGTGTTCGCTACTGAATTATTCTAATTTTCACACAGTAATTTGCTAGTATTCTTATCTTGGTAAACCAAGGTTTCTTACTGTATGTAATCCTGGCTTTGCTCTTAACAAGGTGGGAATATAGTTCAGTAACAATCCCACGGTAGCAAAGTCTCCATGCATTCCACCAGTTTTCACATGTATGGGCGGTGTCCCATCTATATCTACAAGATCAAAATCTTCTACACCGGCACACATTGTGAGCTTCATCTCAAGAAATCTGTTCTTTTTTCTTGTTGCAACCAACCTTTGTTCAAGGCCAGCTAAATGACCTGATTTTATAATTTTATTATTTGTCTTGATAGGTCTACTAGCTATGATTGGTCTGGTTTTGGTAGAAAGCCTTGCTCTTGTGTTAAGAGAATCACATATCATCATGGCAGACTCTCTCAATCCAACATGACCAACATTTTTTTTAACTCTGCTAAATTGCCTTAAACTAAAACCCATGCACATTTTTTCTTGAAGTGATTCTCTTCTTTTTGAAATGTCGACTGCCCTTTCTACTCTAATTTGTTTTATCTTGGTACATATACCTGCAAATGCCAAGACCATAAAGTCCATAACAAATCCAGGATTTACTCCAACAGCCATAACCTGCACGTGATAATTTTTTGCAAGTCTGTCAAGCTCTTTAGCTAGTCTTATATTGTTGCCAACCGGGTAAACAAGTTCTTCACAAGTAGAAATGACACTTATTTGATTCCTTACTATCTGAGCGATTTGATAATGTGCATCATGCAGTGAAGAAGTTGTAGCATGTATAGCAATATCTGGTCGCGATGTCATATCCTCAATGCTGTTTGCTACTTGAATTGATGTATTTTTTCCAATTAATGGTATAAGATTTTTGGATATCTTTTGACTATCTCTCCAAAGGATGCGCAGGCCCTATTAAAGGAAGGAATCGAGCTCGCCAAGCTTGGTAAAAACAAGGAAGCACTCTCATGTTTTGAGAAAATTTTAAGATTAAACCCACAAAATATTGAAGCCCTATACAATGAAGGTTTGGTATTAAACAAACTCGGTAAACACCAAGAAGCAATACTTGCATTTCAGAAAATATTGGAGATAAACCCACAGAATGTTGCTGCTCTAAATAATATGGGCAATGAGCTTGGAGAATTAGGAAAACATAATGAGGCCATATCGTACTATGATAAAGCTCTACAGATAGATCCTGATAGCGAGGCTACTCTTTACAACAAAGCAATAGCACTCAGTAAGCTGGGTCAAGATGATGAAGCTATTTCATGTCTTGACTGCGTTCTTAAAATGGATCCTCAAAACACAAAATCATTATACTATAAGGGACTTGTCTTTGGGAAGTTAAAAAAACATGAACAAGCTGTTGCATGTTTTGAACAGTTATTGAAAATCGACCTGTCAAATCATGATGCGTTATTTTACAAAGGAATCGAGCTAGCAGAACTTGGAAGACACCATGATGCTATTTTAATATTTGACAATATTCTAAAAGAACAACCCAATAATG
>JACQFM010000151.1 GCA_016200035.1 Nitrososphaerota archaeon | reverse complement strand
AGCTACCGCATTCATTGCACCCTCTGCTGCGTTAATGACTCGGATTCCTTTTTCCTTTGCAGCATTTTCATCAATGTTATCAAGACCTACTCCGACTCGTGCAATTATCTTACACTTGGTTGCTTTTTCTATTATATCCCTAGTAATCTTCGTCCTGCTTCTTACGATTACAATTTCAAAATTGGCAATCTTTTGTTTAATTTGATCAGGAGTAATTTCTGGTTCATAAGTTATCTTAAGACCATTTTTTTTTAAAATGTCTTGAAGTATTGGTGCAACCTGATCACAAATAAGAACCGACTCGTTGTTTGCCATGGAGAGCAACCATTATGCAGAGAATATAATCATTGTGTAAAATAAAAACAAAAAAGGGATATAGGATTATTGAATTCCTAATTCTTTTGCAATTTCAGCAGCACGTGCATCGGTGTAAAGACCATGTAAGTTCAGCTTCTGCTTCATGGAGTTCATGCCCATTGGTGGAACTGCGTCACTTGGGTTGCCCAGCACCTCCGCGTATGATGATTTACCTTTTGCGGCATCCAAGTGGAACGGATCACCTGCGACAATTACTGTTGCGGCTCCACTAAAGATTTCAGCATAGTCGTGGTTAACTACTACATACGCACCCGGATTGTCAAAAACTACATCCATGGTTGCGCCTTGAGAGCCACCAACCAGCCAAGTCTCAGTTCCTTGTGCTTGTACTCGGTTGCCCTGTACTACGCGGTCAATGATTTCGCCTACTATGTGGAAGAACAACGGCTCGTTTCCTTGGTTTTCAACAAACCATCTTGTATGTACTCCTGTTGGAACAAAGATCAGTTGTGACTGATACTGTTTCAGATCAGCCGAGTTCCATGGTTGTACTACAAAGATGTTCTTGTTCTCGTCACCATTTATCAGTTTGTTGTGAACCGCATTTGGAACATAACCAAACTGGAATCCGTTGACAACAGCCCCAGTTTGATGATGCATAAACATTGCAGTCTGGTCATAGTTTCCTTTGTCATCCAAGTAGAGTTGGTTGTACTGCAACTGGAATTCGAGTGCATCTGGTTCATACATTGTGCGCTTTATTGACACTTTACCATTTTCTGCATTGGTGTTTTCCACCAGTAACTTCTTGTATCCACCGATTGGATCTACGATGGTCAATCCATACATGCCAGAAAGAACATGCTGATCCATACCAGCTACGTCAACACCAGAGCAATGGTACTTGAATGTACCAGGTACATCTGCTATGAAGGCTAAGACAGTTGACGTTCCTTGTTTTATTGAAGCGCCACCACCCTTACTCATTTGTGATGCGTGCATATCAAGGCCATGTCGTGTTGGTTCAGTATCTGGAACAGTTACGGTAACTTTGATGAGATCACCTTGTGTTACTCTAACCGTTGGTCCAGGAACCTGACCATTCCAAGTCATTGCATGATATGTCTTTCCACCAATGATTGGCAAATCAACACTTTGTGCAGTCATGCTGAACTCTTTTAATGGATGTCCAGCAGCCACCATAGCGTCTACTTGGTCAAGTGGCACTTGAGCAAATGCACTTGGCATTACTAGTTGTAACCCGCCCATTGCGTGGATCTTTTCCATCAAGTCCTTATCGGATCTTGAAACGCTGTATACATTTCCAGCCATTTGTGACTGGGAATACGTGCTTCCGAATAGTGTTGCTGCTATTACTGCAACTGCAGCAATAGACAATATGCTATAACGCCTATTCATCGTCTCGGATCGCCTTTTACAAGTATATTAATCTATTGAGGCAAAATCCTAATCATCTAAAATTTTTGTAGATTTCAATTATTATTGGTGTCATTTGTTAAAAGCGAATGAATATTAGGAAAATTAATTCAAGCTTGCACGTGAAGTTCAGAACAGATAAGGATTCTTTGGGCGAGGTAAAGATACCAGCTGATGCATATTATGGTCCATTTACTGCAAGAGCAATTCAACAATATCACGTAACTGGTCATCGCTCCCATCTTTATTTGATCATCGCCTTTGTAATGATCAAGAGATCAGCTGCAGTAGCTAACATCAAGACAGGTGCTCTTGATAAAAAGCGCGGAAGTGCAATAGTAAAAGCGTGTGATATAATCTTATCAGGAAAATTTCTTGATCAGTTTGTTATCGAAGAAATAAACTCAGGTGCTGGCACGGCCTTTAACATGAATGTAAACGAAGTGATTGCAAATGTAGCTCTTGAAATCGTGGGACAGCATAAGGGAAAGTACGAAGTAATTCATCCCAACGACCATGTAAACATGTCGCAGTCAAGCAATGACACGTTCCCGACTGCGATTCATGTTTCTATTTTGTTTAATCTAAAGCAAGTAATTCTAGCTCTTGACGAATTAATAAAGTCACTGACAAAAAAGGCAAAAGAATTTTCTGTCTTTAAAAAAATTGGAAGAACTCACTTGATGGATGCTCTGCCTGTGACACTTGGTGGCGAGTTTGGAGCTTATGCGACATCGATCGCAAAAGCACGAGATGCAATTGTTGCTGCAAAAAAAGAGCTCGAGTTTGTTGCGTTGGGAGGGACTGCTGTTGGTACTGGGGCAAACACTCCCAAAGGTTATAGAACTGCGGTGATATCAGAACTTACCAGAGTTACAAAACTTCCCCTAAAGCCTCAAGCAGACATGCAGTTCTCATTACAAAGCAGGCTTGCTGTAGTAAATCTCTCTTCTACACTAAGAAATCTGGCGGTTGAACTTGGGAGAATTTCTAATGACATAAGACTGATGGCATCTGGTCCAGTAGCAGGACTCTCTGAGCTTGGCATTCCTGCAGTTCACGCGGGCTCTTCTATAATGCCAGGCAAGGTTAACCCGTCACTTGCAGAGTGCATGAACATGATCTGCTTTGATATAATTGGAAACGACAACGTTGTGGCCCTTGCCGCGCAGGCAGGACAGTTTGAGCTAAACGTGATGCTTCCTGTTATGCTAAAATCTGTTTTAGAGTCAACCGATATGATAAAAAATTTTGTACCAATTTTCTCTCGTAACTTGATAGATGGGTTGTCTGCTAACAAGCAAAAGCTTCGCCAGCATATAGAAAAAAGTCCAGTAATAGTGACGCTTCTCTCACCTAGACTCGGATATCAGACATCTGCTGAACTTTACAAGGAGTCATTGAAGACAGGCAAGACCATAAGAGAGCTAGTAATCTCAAAGGGATTATTGAGTGAAAAGGAAGTAACCAAACTTCTAGGATAAAGATGGCAAAGATTTGGGTTGAAGCATATGGTTGCTCTGCAAGCTTTGCTGACTCGGAGATGATCTCAGGCTTGATCTTAAATGGTGGTCATACTCTTGCACAAAATTCATCTGACTCTGACTTGAATCTGGTAGTTACGTGCTCAGTAAAGGATGCAACAGCAAATAAAATGATAAATAGAATAAAGAGCCTAAAACATAAGCCGCTTGTTGTCGCAGGATGTCTTCCAAAAGCTGAAAGAACCACAGTCGAGAAATTTAGTCCAAATGCAAGTTTGCTTGGACCAAATTCCATAGGACAAACATTGCAAGTAATCAACTCTACTCTAAAAGGAAAGAGAAGAGTTGAACTTGCAGACTCGGACTTGTCCAAGGTCGGTTTGCCCAAGGTCAGACTAAATCCAGTCGTAGGAATAGTTGAGGTTGCTAGTGGATGCATGAGCGAGTGCACTTTCTGTCAGACCAAGCTCTCCAAAGGAGACCTGCGTAGCTATAGGATTGGAGACATTGTTAGACAAGTACGAAGTGAGATAGATGAAGGCTGCAAGGAGATCTGGCTTACATCTACAGATAACGGCTGCTACGGACTTGACATAGGAACGGACCTACCAACATTGATTACAGAAGTGGTTCAGATTGAACATGACTTTCTGATTCGTGTAGGCATGATGAACCCCATGTACATGCCCAGGATTCGTGATAATCTATTGAAAGCCTTTGAAAATGACAAAGTCCTCAAGTTTCTCCATATTCCAGTCCAGAGCGGTAGCAATGCGGTCCTTAAGGAGATGAAGCGTGGACACACAGCAGACGTCTTCAAGATAACCAGCGAAAAATTCCGTAAAAAGTTCGAAAACTTTGCAATTTCCACCGATATCATAGTAGGATTTCCGTCTGAAAGTGAAGATGATTTCCAACAAACGGTTCGACTAATCGAGGAGACAAAGCCAGATATCATAAATCTCTCAAGATACAGTGCGCGGCCAGGTACAAAAGCCGCTGAGATGAAACAGATTAGAGTCTCTGAGGTAAAGAGACGTACTAAAATCATATTCGAACTGGCAAAAAAAGTTGCTTATGAGAGAAACAAAAAATGGATTGGCTGGATTGGCGAAGTCTTCTTTGATGAGAGCTCAAATGGAATTGTGAAAGGTAGAAACTTTGCATACAAACCAGTAGTTGTAAAAGAAAATGTGAGGTTGGGTGAAAAAATCAAAGTTGAGATCACAGATGCCACAAAACATGTACTTTATGGAAAAACTCTGAGCTAAAAATTTTTACATCTAAGCTAGGATCAAAACTAATCAACAAAGTTTTTTAACTTATATTGTAACCAAAGAAGAGTCATGGAATTTGATATGCAAGAGCCAGTGCTAATTGTTGGTCTTGGTGGTGCTGGTTGTAGGCTTGCACAGAAGGCAAAATCCAAGCTAGGCTCCGACTGTATCTTAATAAGCCATGATCCAAAAGATCTAAATTCCGACTGTACAAAAATTCTTGTTAATACCTCACCTGTTCTTAATCCATCTTCGTATCTTATTAGAGGAGTTTCAATTGGAGCTGTAGATTCTCTTAGGGAAAAAATATCTGCATATTCAACTATTATTATAGTAGCAAACCTAGCAGGAAAATCAGGCGCTGCGCTGGCACCTATTGTTTCTCAGGTTGGAAAAGAACTAGGAAAGAACGTACTTTCGTTTGGCATAATGCCCTTCAAGTTTGAACGCGATAGAATATTCTTTTCAGGTGTTTCCCTGAAGAGATTAAAAACAAATTCTGACTGTACAGTAATAGTGGATAACGATGCGCTGCTTGATAGCAACCCAGATCTGACCCCCGATGCCTGCAACATTATTACAAATTCGGCTCTGCTTGAGGTAATTTCATGTCTGAAATCTTCCTCTCTGCCGAAGGAGACAAACATTCTTTCAACAAGTAAGGATGTTGATGACGTGCAAATCTCCTTAAGGGATTCCCTAAAAATGCTGTACGAAGATGCGCCTCCAGGTAGCGTCAAAAGTGCTATGCTGTATGTGATGGGAGGCAACAGGGTCTCAGTTGGCACACTAAATTCCATGGTTAATACTATTAGCGGAATCTTCAATGATGACAGTACTCGTGTGAGTCTTTCTGTAGTAGCTTCTGAGAATTCCAAAGTAATCTTGTTGACATCGGTGGATGGCGAGACAAGGTTTGACAAATATGATCCGTTGGGAATAATTCCACAAAGAGACACTTTAGATTGGGATGATCCTGACTGCAGTATAAAGTTGGATCTGGATTTAGCTCAGTTAGAATAGAATTTATTTTTTCTTTGCTTTTTTGTTAGACTTTGATTCTTTAGGTTTTTCCTTAACTTTTTCTGATTTTTCTTTTTTAACTTTTTCTTCTTTAGCTTTTTCCGTTTTCTCCGCGGTCTTGGTTGGTTTTTCCTCTGTCTTTTTCTTAGCGGATTTTTCTTCCGCCTTTTCTGCTTTTTCTGTAGCTTTTTTCTCTTCAGCTTCCTCAACTTTTTTCTGCTTGGCTTTTTCCTCAGCTTTTTCTTCTTTCTTGGTTTTTGTGATTTCTTCCTGATATTTCGAGATTAACACCATTCCATCTTCATCTTTTGTTAACTTTACTCTAATCTTTCTTGGCGGATGTCTTATTCCTCGTGACCAGATCAGGTGACTGACATCCTCTTCTATCTTTACGTTTTCAGATTTCATGTGACGCGTCGCAAATTCTCTCATCATGTTAATTGCTCGCTTTGCCCTCTGATTTCTCGGAGAAAGCAAAACTTTTCCAAGATTTATGGTATAGACACGTTCAACTTCTTCTTGAGACATTTATCCCACCCCCACATCAGTTTTTCTCCATTGTCTCTTCTTTGGATTTGTTCTCACTTTCCTTTTTGTTCTGATTATAACCCACGCTGGGACAGATGAGTTCTGCTTTATTTTTTTCATTAAGCGTATCTTCCTTGGAGT
>JACQFM010000147.1 GCA_016200035.1 Nitrososphaerota archaeon | reverse complement strand
GTAGTTGGTGCAGGAGTTGAAGTTTGAGCAGTCTTTTCTTCTTTGGCCTGTTGTTCTGCCTTTTGTATTCCCTGTTCAACGGATTCTTTTTGTTCTGGAGCTGCACCGCCTAGCTGGTGAGGTAGCTTTCCAATTACTGCCTTTGCCTGTCTTATCTGCTCATCACTCCAGCCTATATCGCGTAACCTTTTGTCAAACTCGGCCTCGCTGATTAGTCCTTGCTGGTACATCTTTATTGCCTGATCACTTGGTCGCTCTACTGGCTGCTCGGTAACTGGAACCTCTTCAGTAACTGTAAATGATAATGTCTTTACAAAGTAAGCTTGCTCTGGATTTCCTTTAGGAACCCATGCAAACTTGATATCATAGACACCGGGTTTTTGGCTTTTTGTGTTGCAAAGCGACAAAAAGTTCTCTACTGTCTTGTCGTTTATCTTTACGTCACATACAGTAGTCTGTACACCGTTGATGTAGACTGGCTTTGGATTGTTTACACTAAAAAGTGAAAACGTAATTATCCTGTCTGCAAAGTTTTTTCTTTGCGAGTCTTCAAATGTGTAAATTGGATAACAATCCTCTCCTTGGCAGTGACTTGGCAGTGTTACTCCAAACTCTTTTGAAAATGGCAAGTAGATGTAAAAGTCTGGATACGGGTATTGCTCGTTTGTGACATCTGGAAGATTTGAGACAGTTATTGTTATTTTGGTTCCAGGAGGTCCTGATGCTTGTGTCATTGTGATATCAGGTACTTGGAGCGTGGTAAGATCGGCTGCCCATGCCTGGTTTAGGATAGGAAATACAAGCAAAAGTGCAATAAGTGCTAGTCCCCGTAGTCTTTTCAAGGTAGCCTGATCATAGGTCTGAAATTAATTAAGAATTACTGCTGATTTCTTCGTTAAATGCTGAGTAATTAACAACTCGCTTTTGTAGATGTATCAAATGTAGCTACACTTGGCATAACTACGGGCAATCTTTAACTTGAAGATCGCTAATGATGTACCGATGGAGGAAGTTACTACATTGGCACACGTTGATCGCGAATTGATTCATGAAGGAGGTGAAAAAAATAACAGAGAAGATAGCACAAAAGAAAATGCCAGATGATCTGCCAGCAGTAACTAGAGAGTTCATAAAAGAGAACAGAAAACTACGCCAAACTAGGCCAAAAAAAGGCGGTCCGTACAGCAAGCAGGATAGACACTTGAGGAGAAATGAGGTTTACCGATTACACTTTGATTATGGATATTCAGCAAGAAAGATTGCGGATATGATGAAAATAAACAGAAACACGATCAACGGTGATATCCAATACTGGTATTCGCAGGTAGCAAAGAAATGGAAATCTGTTCATCCCTCCTACGCAATTATCAAAAATATTGAAAGATTTGAGTTGCAGGAAACACGGCTCCGTGAAGAACTTGATAAGGCAAAAAGTCTTCAAGAAAAGATAAGCATTGAACGACTAATCACAGATGTGGAATCTAGAATATTACAGTCGCATATAAAATTAGTAGAATCGATAAGACTTAATCACGAAAATGGTATAAGGTGGCTAAATAAATGGATGGAAAAAAATAAGCGAGAAGAACGATACATGGAATATTCTGATCTTCAAAGGGTTTCTTCAAAATCATACCAAAAGATTCGTCAAATAATCAAT
Organism: Nitrososphaerota archaeon; assembly: GCA_016200035.1. Lineage (GTDB taxonomy): Archaea > Thermoproteota > Nitrososphaeria > Nitrososphaerales > Nitrosopumilaceae > JBBDNF01. The sequence continues at coordinate 5,355 of JACQFM010000147.1, read as the reverse complement.
CAAGATAGAGAAAGAAACGGCGGTTTGGTTACTCAAGTTTAGACTTTAGATTCTTTAACGATGTTTTGTAGAGAGAATCTAAATCAGATTTGAGTTGCTTAAATTCGCCACCCGTAATTTTTTTCGTGTTGATGTAGCATGACCATGTAAGTGTCACAGAATTTCTTCCTCTTGGCTTTATCGAAAGTGTAGCAAAGTAGGTCCTTACTGGCATTCCAGTTACTGCCACATATGAAAACGAATGACCGTTTCGCCAGTCTACAATGTGCTCTTCTAGTGAGGTGTTATCATCCAAAATTACATCCCTTATAGCTCCCACTCCTTTTCTGATCCTAGACTTGAGGACAGTTTCCTTGATTCCTGATGCCCATTGTGGGAGATTTGTTATGTTGCTAATCGTTCTCCAGACTTTTTCTCTTGTGGAGTGAATTACAACTGATCTCTTTACTACTCCACTATGGAATCTTTTTGCTTTAACCAACTCCCTTCAATCCATGCTTAGAGTTAATAATAATTATCAACTGGAACGAACATCAAAGCTTGATAGAGAGAGCATAAAGTGATAAACAACAACGGTTCGTCTCAAGCTAATCGATGCTAATAAGATACATTACAGCTTCATTCGTGAGCATGGAAGTATCAAAAAACACCAGCCGAACAAGCAGGAGTCAAATAAGAATTAGGTCAGTAGATTGAAAAGTTGATAAAATTAGCGTCACAAACTAAATCTAGTAGTTAGATCGTCTGCATTCTGTGTCAACCTTCTATGATAAAACTGGTGAATATGTTAAGCAGGTTAGTGAACTTGAGAATAAAGGAGATTATGATAACGCCGTACTAATAGCAAATGAAGCAATATCTTATGTTGAAGGGTTTAGAAGTCGTGAAGAAAATCCAATGATGCAACTATACTATTCAAACTATTTTACAATTTGGAGATTAAGGAAACAGATACTAGAAACTAATAAAAAAATTGATCCAGTAAAGAATGAAACTAATGCTAGGTTAAATAACCTTGAAAGTCGTATTAAGAGGTTAGAAGAACAATTTGAAAAGATAAAGAATTGGCAGGATAAACACGACATAACATAAACCCCGAAATTGAACAGTGTCTTAATTCACAAGATTTATTATTTGAATTAGAAAATTCTCCCTTTACAATCCCCTCAAAACTTAAGAACAAGCCACAACTCGATGACATTTGTTGAACAATTTTACAATAATTGGAGGAAGGGCTTCAGATGACCTTGCAAAAAAGATTGCATCAAGACTCAAATCAAAATACCTAAGAGCAGAGCTAAGAATTTTTCCAGATGGGGAAAGCAAAATTACAGTTTTGGGTAAACCAAAAAATGGAAAAATTGTTGTGGTTCATTCCACCTATCCACCAGTTGACTCTAATCTAATACAGGCACTCTCACTTGTCTCAAAGGCAAAAAAGTACTCGTCTCAAGTTTATGCAGTAATTCCATATCTTGGATATGCAAGACAAGACAAGGAATTTCTCCCAGGCGAGGTCATAACAATGTCTTTAGTTGCAAACATGTTCAAGGCAGCTGGCGCAACCAAAGTTGTTGTAGTTGATATCCACAGTAAGATGGCACTAAATCATTTTAAAATTCCAGCAATAAATGTAAGCGGAATACCAGCACTAGTCAAGTATTTCAAAAAATTAAAGCTAAAGGATCCTCTTGTTGTCTCCCCAGATCTTGGTGGGATAGCAAGGGCAAGGCAATTCGCAAAAAGTTTTGGTACCAAATTCATTGCATTAAGAAAGCAAAGAGACAGAAAGACAGGCAAGGTTGAAATAAAATCTTCAAACCAAAAGAAGGTTCACGGACGTGATATAATTTTGGTTGATGACATGATAAGCACTGGAGGAAGCATAGTAAAGGCTGCCGAGTTTCTAAAAAAACAAAAGTGCAGAAACATCTACGCAGCCTGTACTCATGCACTACTGATAGAAGATGCAGAAAAACGGATCAGAAAGGCAGGTGTTTCAAAAATAGTTAGCACAAATACTATTCCAGGAAAGACAGCCATAGTTGATGTCTCGCCTCTAATAGCAAAGGCAATTGTCTGATGTCACAAAGCTTCTTTGTAGTCTCAGGAGAAAATGTAGAGCTTGCAAAAGATGAGGTAATAGCTATCTCGAAAAGTTACGACAAAAAGACCTCATACAAGACAGATTCAAGGTTGGTTATAACAAATTCACAGGTACCATGGGAAAAGGTAGCTGAGAGGACCACATTTGTGAGAAGGGCAGGAAAGATAGCAGACTCGTTTTCAGACTTATTTTCTGAGATTGACCTATCACTTTTACACAAGTCTGACACCTTTGCATGTAGGACAATCAATCTCTCATCAAAAAAACTGGACACATCAAGCATAGAAAAGACCGTAGGTGCAGCGATAAAGCAGATCTCAGGTACCAAAGTTTCTTTGTCCAATCCACTGCTTACCATTTATCTCATTTTTACAGACAAGGAAAACTATTTTGGTTATGCAAAACCCATAACAGAAGCTCAAAGACCAAAAAAAGTATTCAAGTTTCAGTCAGAGCTTCCTTGGAAGCTTTGTCGAGCTATGACAAATCTAGCTGGATTAAACGAGCAAGAAACTTTGTGTGACCCATTTTGCGGAACAGGTTCAATTCTTTTGGAGGCAGAATCTATGGGAATTAAATCAATTGGAATAGATTATGATAAAAAAATGTGCAATGGTGCAAGAAAGAATATGGCCGCAAACGGCTACAATTCAAAAATAGTTAATGCAGGATACGAGTACATGCAAAAGATTGAAAATAAAATTGATGGCATAGTGACAGACCTGCCATATGGCATCTCTTCTAAATCCTCAGATTCTCCAAAAAAATTAATCCATGACTTTATATCGATACTACCAAAGAAAAAAAAGATTGCTCTCATGTACAAAAGGGAGCTTGCAGACCAAATAGAATTAAAGCCAGCTAAAAGATACGAGATCTACAGGCACAAAAGCCTGACTAGGACGATATTGGTAAAATGAAGTTAGTATTTTTGGGCACATCGGCTGCACAGCCTACAGAGACAAGGGGCATGACTTGCATCTGCGTAGTTTTGGAAAAGGAGATCCTAATGTTTGATGCAGGCGAGGGAGCACAGGTCTCGTATCTAAAGTCAAGGCTTGGATGGAACAAAAAGATGAAGATCTTTATCACACACCTGCATGGAGATCATTGTGTCGGACTTTTAGGATTGTTGCAGACAATGTCACTACAAAGCAGAACCGAGTCAATTGATATCTACGGACCAAAAGGGATTGAGGATTTCATTGCTGCAAATCTTAAAGTGCTAAACTTTGGGCTAACGTTTCCTGTCAGAATAATGATTGTCAAAGAAGGATTGGTGCTTGATGATAAAACCTATTCAATACATACGTGTGAGGCAGATCATTCCATTCCTGCATTCTCTTATGTATTACAGGAAAAGGAAAGGCCGGGAAGATTCTATCCTGAAAAAGCAAAGGCACTTGGCATACCAGAAGGCAAGCTTTGGCATGAGCTCCAAAGTGGAAAGGAAGTCAAGGTTGGTGATAAAACCTTCAAACCATCTGGTGTGATGGGAGAAAAAAGGCCTGGTAAAAAGATTGGAATTTCAGGTGACACAAGACCGACAAAAAAGCTTGAGGAGTTTTTCAAAAATTGCGATTATCTTACTTTTGATTCTACATATTCAGATGAGCTAAAAGAAAAGGCTCAGGAAAACTATCATTCAACTGCAAAGCAAGCTGCAGAGCTTGCAAAAAAGGCAGGCGTTTCAAACCTGATTCTCACACACTTTTCAACAAGATATGATGATCCTGAGGCGCTAGTAAAGGAGGCAAAAACCATTCATCCGTCGGTAATTGCAGCAAAAGATCTCCTTGAGATTACGGTAAAGTACGATGTTTGAATCAATTTCTGACCAATTAGTAGAGGCTAGAAAAATCATCTTTGTTACTGGTGCGGGAATCTCTCAAGAAAGTGGTATTCCCACCTTTAGAGGAACTGATGGATTGTGGAGAAAATATGATCCTATGCAGCTTGCAACAATTGATGCGTTTTATCAGAACCCAAAGCTTGTCTGGGAGTGGTATGAAGAGAGAAGAAAAAATATTCTTGCTGCAAAACCAAATCCAGGACACCAAGCTATAGCTGATCTTTCCAGATCCAAAGAAGTTCATGTTCTGACACAAAATATTGATGGCTTGCATCAAAGGGCTGGAAGCAAGAGTGTATACGAATTGCACGGCAGCATTGTGACAATCAAGTGTACTGTTTGTGATTTCAAAGAAAAGATAACGGCGAGCTTTAACCAGTTCCCGCCGATCTGCAAGTGTGGAAACATCCTAAGGCCAGATGTAGTATGGTTTGGCGAGCCCCTTCCTCAGGATGTATGGAAACAAGCTATGATACATGCAAGCTCGTGTGATGCCATGTTTGTTGTAGGAACCTCACTTGCAGTATCACCTGCCAACCTTTTACCAGTTTATGCAAAGCAAAACAGTGCGATGATGGTTGAGGTAAATCCAGAGAGTACTCAGATGTCTGAAGCCATGGACTTGTCCGTAAAATCAACAGCTGCCAAGGCACTCCCTGAGCTTGTCTCAATATTTCAAAAGGCAGAGATTTTGTAAGTCAGTCTAATTCTTCATTCTAAAACAGAAAAATGGCATAAAATAGCTTCAAGCTCTAGGATACGAGAGTCTTCTCTCTATATCTTCGACGGTAAGTTTTCTTGTACCGTTTCTTTTCTTGGGTGTGGTGCTTGAGTTTTTTTGCCATCAGGATCTATATCTTTGTCTTTTTGGATACTCGTAGAAAGGTCATTATTGACTAATTCTTTATTACTGATCACGAACCTTTAACAATTTTTCTAGCCGTATCTTTTTCCGCATATTTTACATTGCCAATGGCCAGAAACGATGATCCATTTATGTTCGTGTTTTGTTACCTTTCCCATTTGATCTGCAGCAGATATAATCGTTAAACCAGATCTTACAGTGCAGAAAGAAACGGCGTTGCATTCCACTGGTAAAGATGAGAATCTAGTATTCTTGAACAAATCTTGTCGTACTTGTCATGAAAGCTTCTCGCTTCCTTCTCTGTAGCCTCAAAGATAGCCATCCCAGTTCTGTTGTCGTCAAGTGGTCCAGACCAAATGAAATTTCCTTTTGATTGCCACTCGTTAACTAGTTCTATTACTGAAGAAGTGATTGACTGCAGATCCGTACTTTTAGTTCCATCTCTGAACGAACTTACAAGAACCCAAAGAGACTTTTGTTCAAGAGTTTGTGTTGTCTGTGACATGATACATGTTCATTACTATATCATTT
>JACQFM010000146.1 GCA_016200035.1 Nitrososphaerota archaeon | reverse complement strand
GCAGGAATTGGCATTTCAAAAATAAAAACACGATTTTAAGAATAAAACTTAGTTTGGTTTTATCTTATAATAAAGACACGTTCAGATTTTAATAATTCCTTTTTCAACAAGATATTGTATCCCCTTAACGAAGTCCTGATCAGAGATTTTTCCATCAGCCCACCATCCAGCGTTATTTTTAATCCATGATGGTACACTTTGTTCTGTTGCCTGACCTGATTTAGCCAAGTTTGGAATCACAATAATTCTTTCTTTGATCAGATACTGTATTGAATTGACAAAATTAGAATCAGTAATGTTGTTAACAGACCACCATTTTGCTGTGCTTTTAATCCAATCAGGGATATGCAGGTTAGGCTCGAGAGGCTTTATTGAAGAAGAATAAATCACTCCATATTTTTTGGCAATTTCTTCAGATTCAGTTGCAGCAGAAAACGCACTTTGAATGGACCCATCATTTCCAAGAAGTTCATTTTTAGCAAGTGATGTCTCTGCCTTTCTCAATTTTGATTCTATGCTTGACAGAGCATGAGTTACATCATCCGGTGGATTATTAGGATCTTTATTGACTGATTCAAGATTGATCATGGTTCTGTAAACGTTACTTTTTGTAGTCTTCATAAGGAATAGTGTTACACCTCTTGCAAAGTTATCTTTTTCAAATTTTGTGTAAAATGTATCTGCAATCCCACATGAGGTTTTAACATACACTGAATACCATAAACCACAACTATTTGGTGGTGAATTATAGGCCATAACACTACCATACCAATTAAAGTATTGATTCACGAATGGTTCGTCATCTCCTGAAAATCCATAGAAGGGATGCATGAAGCTAAGGACATGACCAGTTTCGTGCAAAACCAAGTCTGTCAAGCCAACATTGTCATCCCACACAGCATTATCATATGTGACCCCAAGTACACAGCATGGTTGAGATGGATCATCTGGATGTCCAGGAGCTATGCCTAGTAAAATTGAGTCCCCCTCGTATAGGTAAATGGGTTTATCTCTATTTCCCACTACAATTACAACAGGTATTGTCCATGATGATTTTTGTATCTCCCTGTAATCTTTGATGTCAGTCGAAGTGCGTGTGGTTGCCCATTCAGTAACCTGATCTACTAACTTCTTTGTGTCTAGAACTTCGTAAGTATAGTCAGGGTTTACTCTATCTTTGATTCGCTTTGTATCTTGGACAATTTCTTTTAGTTTGTTTGGAATGTCTCTGCTATCAAAATTTGCCATAGAGAGTTTGATTTGCCACTGAGAATATGGTATAAGGCTTTCAAATTGTGATTTTAATTTTTCTTGATTAATAAAGTGTTCCAAACTAGTGCTTACCGTACCAGAACCAGTTCTGCTTGCCGAGACAATAACCAGATCTAAAACATAATTACTCTTGTAGGTAGGCGGGTAAATGTAGGTCGGAGTAATTAATAGGCTTGTGGCATTATTTACGTAATCTGAGATGAGCTTAGCACGCTTTTCATCTGTCTTGATATCAATGAAATCCGTAGCATAATTCTGCATCTTAGGATCGTAAAAATTCGGAAAGCCTTGATAGCTGTGCCATGGAACAGCATAAAGATCGAAAAAGTAGAAATTGTATCGTCCTCCGTATCCCATTAATCCAATCGCTTGATGGGATCTTTTTGTTGCAGCATCGACTCGTTTTAATTCAAAGTTGTGAAGAAAATTTATCTTACTCATATCATCAGCTATGAAGATTAGATTAGCCGCGTTTGCCTTGCTTAGATTAGGATCCTTTGAGATTATGTTGTCATTGAGGTAATCTTCGACTTTTTGTGCGTCAATTAACTTGTAATCAATTTCATATCTTTCAAAGTTTTTGTTAACCCATTCTGGGTGACTGTTCCTTATCCAAACTGCAATTCCCCATGGATAAATAAATTCTTTACCGCCAAAGAATGGTTTTATGTCTCTGGCTTGGCTTTTCATAAAATCAAAGAAATCTTTACTAACCTTGTCATTTACTGAGACAAAGTTATACTGATAATCGTATTGTATTCCAGCTCTGCTAAGCTCACTAAATATAATAGGTTTGTATGATGACTGCAGTTTCTCTTTTATCTTATTCTGAGTCGTAGCGTTCCACATGTCACCAACTAGGACTAGATTGACTGGAATTGTTTGTCGTACCATTATCTCTTCAGGTTGCCACTTGTCAGCCATCATAATCTTTTGTGGTATTTCCTGAGTTATTGAGCCTGTCCAGCTGGCAGGTAGTATATCAGAACTATCTGGTGGAAAGCGGATCTTCTTTATTTCAATTTTATTGTCGTCGATTTGTTCTAGTGCTATCCTAAAGTTCTCTTAAACGTCAGGAATGTTCAACATTACTTGGTATCCGTTCGTTAGTTGCTTTATTCTCCCCTCGTCCTTTTCCAGATTATTTTCTTTTACTATCCGTCCATCCGAAGCTGTGAACTTGACTGGACCAAATCGGTTTTTATTTATGACATAAAAAATATGGCTTGAGTTTAGAGCCTTTCCACCACCTCCTTTTTTGTCAACAAAAACATGTAATTCATCGGCAGGTGAGGAAGATGCATCATCAAGGTTTATCATAAGGGAGAGGTTCCTGCTGGCTTTATCATATAACGAATAGAAATAGCACTTGTCCCTTGCAGGAGGCAGGGGCTGCGTACTTCCTACACTAAATTTTAGTTCGTCCTTAGGACCGTTTATTCCAAACCTGGCTGTCATTTTATAAATTCCATCTTCAAACTTCTCCAAATTGACTAAATCAGTTGCATCATGACCTTTCTCGGTTTGAAGGAATGACTGGTATACAACATTGCCTAACGAATTTTCTATTTTGAGGAAGATCTTTGGAAGCTGGCCTTTAGTGTTTATTTTAACATTTACCCTTAGCTTGTCACTGCTAACATAGTTTTGCTTGTCTGTTAGGACTTGGATTGTGTCATCGGCACATTGGAATGTGTTTTTTATCAAATTTTTGGTTAGAACAAAGTCTGGTTTGTACAGAAAATCCCTAACGCTTATTTTTCCCAAGGTGGTCTGGATTGGTTTTGGTGGAATCTTAGAAACTGGATAGACAGAACCATAGTCAATGCCAAATATTTTGTCTGGCCATGGTGGAAGATAAGCAAGGACAGGTTGTATTAAGGATAATGAAGCTATTGCTGTAATCAACAAAATGGCAGAAAGTGAAACAAGAAAGATAGAACCGCCTAATGATGATTTGACCAATGTACCCCTCGTTTGATACAATCACTTCTAGATAAAGTAATCAACAAATATGCAAAATTAGTTATTTTTATTAAATATTTTTATTGCAAGATTTGTAACGTATAATTTTAATGCCAGTTAGTGACTACTTTTATAAATCTTACAAGTTGTTATCATGGGGGTATTCTGTAATGAGATTTTGGTTTGCAAGTCCATTGGTGACAATCCCACTCTTTGCATCTTTTGGTTCTATTTTGAAATCTTAAAATCCGGCTTCTATCGGATCTGTCGGTTTCATTATTTCCCTTAGAAGAATCGTAGCGTATGAACCTCTTGACAACGTGAAACTTAGTACAGGCTCGTTGACTGAAAAATTTTCGCACTTGATTGCAACCTGTCTGAATCCACCCTCGTCACTGGCCTCTTGCATTTCTTTTACAAAAAAATCCTTTGGTTTGACTTGCTCTGTTTCAAGTATTTTGGAGATTTGATAATTAAATCTATTTTTTTTCGAGTATGCATAGCCAACTATGGGTATTGTCAGTCTCTGTTGAGGATCATTTTCATATCTACCCAATTTATTTTTTATGTCATAACAAACATCACCTTTTTTTGGAGATAACCAGTCTTCATCATCTTCAAAAATTTTGCTTAGCGTACAGTTAAACACGTATGACTGGAAGGCTTGGATGAAAAATCTCCTTATGAATAGCGGTAGTGAATGTATCGCTTTCAACGGATCGTTATGTGTTATCATTTCAGAGAGTACCGTCCTTTCAAGATCCATTTGTGGTGGAATTTCTTTCAAAGCCTTTGCATAGTTTGATCTATCTTCAAGCGTCTTTCGAATTTGGGTATTTTCAGCCAAGTCATACTTGGAAGTAAAGGAAAGAAGAAGGTTCACAGCTCTCTCAAAATCGTTTTGGAGTATTGATTTTCCTATCAAATGGGAAACGGGTCTTTTACTGCCAAATCTTTGATACCCATAAAAGTTTAGGATTTTATCCAATTGGTCAAAATTTGAAATCTTTGAAAAAGCTGCTCCTTCTATTTTGATCTTGAATTGATTTGCGATCATGTCTTTTTTTGTGAGCGGTTTTGATACGAAGCCAACTCTTTCGAGCTCGTACCTGTTAGCCGAAAATCTTTCAAGAGATCTTGTATTAGTTGCACAAACAAATTGTTCTGTGGTAGCGTTAGAGTCCTTCAATCCCAATGATTTTAGTTTTAATCCATGAATTCTGAAGATTTCATCAAGTGCGTGAGTGGTATCAATACCATGTTTTTTTAGTTTGTATACTGCATAGTCTCCTTTCTGGGAAATCTTTGAAATTACATTATCATCTAATACTTCGGATACAAAAAAATCATCAGCAGTTGATTTGATCTTTCCCCCTATGCCTTCAAAGGCGGTACTATATGTGAAAATTCCAATCTCAGAATCTATCTTGGGAACCACTTCTTACTTTACTGTGATCGTAACAAACTTTGAAACAGTCACGTCATGGTAGCGAGCTCCAATAACTACCTTGTACGTTCCAGAAAGTGCAAACTTGTCAGCAGTGACCTTTACTGAAAGGGTTTGAGGTTGATCCCCCGCTGTCACCTTCTGATCTCCTCCCGATACGTCTAGGTCATGCGGCCCTGCTGTGGTTGCCGCAGTTATACTGACAGATTCGTCAAGCTTCTCTTTTGGTGTTATAGTAAATGACAGAGTAGCATTGCTGCCTCTCTCCAAAGTAGCCTCGGAGGGTTCAACATTTACATCGATTGGCAAAGGGATGCTAGAATCCAAAAGTCCAATATTGTTTTCAACCCACTCAGTAAACCAGATCTTGTCATCATTCATTGTAAAGTCTAGGATCTGAGCTATTCCGCAAGCTGAAAGACCACCACAATCTGCCCAGTTGGGATTTTGCGAGGGAACTAGATATTCAACTAATGATACTTTTGCAGGATCAAATACAGCAATGCTATTTGCTGTCTGCTCATTAAACCACAACCTTCCTTTTTGATCAAAATGATTCCAGTAAGGTCTAGAGATTGGTGTCTTTATCACTCCAGAAGAATTTCCAAATGTCAGCTCGCGTGGAACTGTAGTGATAAACTTGGTGTATTTTTGCGATTCGGGGTCAAAGCTGAAAAATAAACTGCTTGCCGCATCTGTAATCCAAATCTTCCCGTCGGCACCTACCGATATTCCGTTTGGAGCAAGTGCACCTAGAGGTAGCTTAAAGCCAGTCCCGTTGCTGTTCTTGGGATCATAGCGCACAAGATGACCACCCTTTTGATATTTCCAAACAGTATACCATACTCTTCCATCAGGGTCTAGAGCCATAGAGGCTGTGGCAGTATCATTTGAAGGAAATTGAAGCTTTGAATATCTTATTTCTTGTCCGGTCTGTTCTGAATCAAAAAAAGTAATTTTGTTTCCAGTAAAGTCGTTTACCAGAATCTTTTTGCCTTCGATTAGCAACCTCTGTGGAAGAGCCTGCCCGCCTTCAGAAACGGGATACTTGAAGGTGGTATAGTCTTGCTGAGCAACAGAAAACTTCCACACTACGTCGTGCGCATCATCAGTGAACCATACGTTTCCATCAGAAGCATATCCAATACCCCACATCATAGATTTGTCACCTTTGGGCCATTTTGAATTTTCATACTCGGTGAAGAATCTACTAAAAGGATCAAATTTGGCAAGTTTTCCTGTGTTACTCTCCGTAAACCACACATTGCCCGACGGATCAGTTGTTATGGCTAGAGGCTGTGAGCATACGGTTGGAATCTTAAACTCGGTTATGTACTTGTTAGATTTTGCCTCACTTGTGCCACAGAACGTGGCTCTCTCTTCCTCACGATAGTTGTCAGCTGGAGTTCCAGTAGTTGTCTGTGTACTGACCTGATTTTTAGGCCCAAATCCTCCAAACAGTGCAAAAGTTGAACTGCCAACCATAAGAATGCCAAAAACTGCGGCCATTGCTATCATTAGAATTTTTTTTGTTTTCTTTTTCACAAAAAAATGGCCATCGTTCCTTGTTATATCTTATTCTAAAGAAAGCAAATTTGAAATCTTATGAAGGAAACCTGCATTTTATTATCAGATAATCAATAATTCCATCTGCCGAGGCTTTTTTCATCCTCAAGAGGGATTTAAAAAGAATGTTTTCCAAATATGCTGGATATTGTGTAAGAATCATTTCTCTAATCACTTTTCTATTTTCAACATAGTAATCAGCTAGAGGTTGATAAACATGTGTGCCGATTCTTTTTGTTTCTAATATTTCTGATCCCTGATTTTTTACTGTGGATAGAACATAATCAAGTTCGTAATGTTCTGATGACCACGTAAGAGAAAGAATGCCAAGTTTCATAAACAAAACCAGTGGTTTGGCTATGGTGACTGGGATCGTAAGCACTAGTAATCCGTTTTGCTTTAAAACACGCTTTGATTCTCTGATAAAATTTTTCAATGGTTTAAAGTGCTGTGCAGATTCTAATGCAATAACTCTGTCCACCGAATGATCTTCGATTGGCAACGCAGTTGAAGTCGAATTTACAAGAAATATTTTATTTTCCTGTTGCACATCTGATGTCTTAAGTTGTTCATCTCCATTATCTGTAATTTTTACTGAATGTTTCAATTGTTGAAAGTGTGTGTTTACACATATGATTTCAAGTAAATTGTATACGGCTTTCCATTCAACTGCAGGAGCAGAGAATCCACTTCCAACATCAAGTACTTTTGTCGCGGAATCCAGTTCAGCGATTTCACCAATCAACCTGCAAAGTTTATTCTGTGCCTCTAGCGGATTTTTGGTATTTTCATTCCAATATCCAAAATTAAGCATGTTGCCCTTGGTTGCAAGATGCATTACTTGAGATAAAGCGCTGTAAAGATTAATGACGTCTTTCTCATTTCGCCTAAATGCCCATAAAAGAACCTGAATCGGATTTATGGAGGCCATGTTTCTCTAATACTGGTTGTCGATATATACCACAATGTGATTATAGCATAAGATCTTAGGAGATCTCAAATGGCTCTGAAAAGCATTTTTCTTACAAGGAAGATCAATTATTATTTCTATATTCTAGAGAAGCTTCAAATCCCTTGTAACCTTGTCAATTGTAATTTCTGGTGCAGGTCCTATGGAAATGCAAGTTACTGTTCCCGGTTCAATTTGAGTGTGGCCCGCATCTGTTACCTCTGAGTAGGGAAGGTCATGTGAAATTGCATCTCTTTTTACTCGTTCAAGCTGTTCAAGACTTGATACCTTTACCACTACTTTTTCTTGGCCTAAGCTTACCCACCGTTTATACCACTCAGGATGTGACTTTCTGACCAGCTCGGCTCCCAAAACGCAAGCGTGTCCCACTTGGGCAGCAATTTTACCTGCGCCCATATCAAGATCTTTTCTTACTACAACTACCTGCTTAATCTCAGACATCTTCATCTTAGAGAGAAATTACAATATGTTAAACTTTTGAATGAAATAAATAATTGCACCGAATGAAAAAACTATGGATTATGAAGTAATAATTGCTGGTGGGAGTGTCTCTGGACTTCTTTGTGCAAGAGAAATTGCCAGTCTTGGTCACAGCGTATTGGTTATTGAAGAGGATTTTGAGATTGGGACACCAGAACACTGTGGAGGACTAGTAAGCATTTCAGGAATCAATGATCTAGGAGTGGTGCCCACACGGAGAACACTTGATAACAAAATAAAGTCTGCTCTCATAGTTTCTCCCTCAGGAAAAAGTTTCGAACTCAACGCGGAAGGACAAAAGGTTGTTGTTTTGGATAGGAGAGACTTTGACAAGCAAATTGCGCATCAAGCGCAAAACAACGGTGCCGAGATACGTGTTAAAACATCGCTAAAAGAGATCCTCGATGATGGTGTGCTAACAACAGATGGAAAATTAAAATGTAAAATTATTGTTGATGCACGAGGAGTTTCTTCACTTGTTCATAGGGATAGAGCTGGAACATTACAGTCGGCACAGTACGAAGTATATGCAGATTGGATAGATAAAGAAAGAATCGAGGTTTATTTTGATCAAGAAAAATATCCTGGTTTCTTTGCGTGGATTATTCCAACACATCACGACATTGCAAAGGTAGGAGTTGCAGGGAAGGGAATTAATGCCGGGCAGGTACTTGGTGACTATCTTAACCAAAAAGGAAGGCATTCAATAGTAAGAAAAGTTTTTGCACCTATCTGGATAAAGGGACCAATCGAACACTTTGTTTCAGGAAATGTAGTAACAATAGGAGATGCCGCAGGACAATCTAAACCTACAACAGCAGGAGGCATCTATTCGTGCGGTCTTGGAGGCATACTTGCGGGAAAAGCCATTTCTAAATTCTTAGAATCAGGAAAAAAAACGGATCTATTGGAATATCAGAAATTATGGTCAGAAAAATTCGGGCGTGAATTTGAAAACATGATTCTTGCACGAAAATTTCTAGAAAAATTAGATAACAAATCAATTGAAAGACTCTTTGAATCTGTAACTCCAGAAATTCTTGATGAGATATCAAAGGAGGGAACTTTTGATTTTCACGCAGTCTCACTTGCAAAGCTTCTAGGGATAAAGGGATCTATCAAAGCACTGCAGGCCATTCTTGGAAGTGAACT
>JACQFM010000145.1 GCA_016200035.1 Nitrososphaerota archaeon | reverse complement strand
TGCCGTCTCGTCTTTATCTGAAGAAAATAGAATCTTATCACTCATACAACTATGGATCTACGTTTATCACTTAATCCTTTTTCTAGATTGTTCATACCTCATGGATTACAATTCCTAATTTGAAAAGATCCCTAAAGCTTTTGTAGATAATAATCTAATTATCTCAGGCATAAAGAAATGAAAAAACTCAGAGCATGCCCTATATGTCCAATTTGTAGTTCAAGAAAGTTTGAGAGATTAAAAGGAAAAGAGACCAGAGTGAGATGTCTCAAGTGTAAAAATGAGATGGTTATCTAATGTCGAAAGATTATATTTGTATCCAATAAAAACAGCCCATGGCAAAGATTTGGAAGGATTCTGATGTAAGTTTGGATCCAATTAAGGATCAAACCATTGCAGTTCTCGGATATGGAATTCAGGGAAACGCACAAGCTAACAATCTTAAGGACTCTGGCTTGAAGGTTGTTGTAGGTTTAAAACAAGGCGGAGAAAGTTGGAAGAAAGCTCAAGGTGATGGACACAAAGTTATGACCATCTCTGAAGCTTGCAAAACTGCCGATATCATATATGTCCTAATTCCTGATATGCTTCAGGCAAAGGTTTATCGCGAAGAGATCGAGCCAAACCTTAGCGCAGGAAAGGCATTATCGTTTTCTCATGGTGCGGCAATTCATTGGCAGTGGATAAAGGCGCCAAACAATGTTGACGTTATAATGGTGGCGCCAAAGGGCCCTGGATCCAAAGTCAGAGAAACATATCTTGAGGGGTTTGGTACGCCATCGATAGTAGCAGTTTATCAGGATTATACCAAGAAGGCATGGGATAGAACTCTGGGTATAGCAAAAGGGATTGGTAGTACAAGAGCAGGTGTGATTCAAACAACATTTCAGGAAGAAGTGGAAACTGATTGGTTTGGAGAACAGGCGGACCTTTGTGGTGGCTGTGCTTCTATGATTATCAATGCATTTGAGACCTTAGTTGAAGCAGGCTATCAACCAGAAATTGCGTATTTTGAAGTCTTGCATGAACTAAAACTGATAGTTGATATGATCCAAAGATACGGAATAAACGGAATGTGGAGAAGAGTAAGTGAGACAGCAAGATACGGTGGTCTAACTAGAGGACCAGTGGTTATGAACAAAGATGTTAAGGACAAGATGAAAAAAGTTTTGAAAAAGATTCAAGATGGCACCTTCAACCAAGAGTGGGTTAGTGATTACCAAAAAAATGGCAAAAATGCTTTTGATAGGTACATGAAAGAAATTGATGCTCACCAAATAGAACAAGTTGGAAAAAAGATGCGCCAAATGATGTGGCCTGGTTCTAAAGAGTAGCTAAATTTTTCTTAACTTTACAACGCTAGAGTTTATGTGTTCAATTATAGTTGAAAGCGGGGTTCCCGGTCCAAAGTTTCCAGAAATGCCTGCCTTTTCAAGATCTGGTTTGTCGTCGTCTGGTATGACGCCACCGCCAACTACCAGAACATCACTGATTCCTCTTTCTTTTAGTAGCTTTACCACTCTGGGAAACAATGTAAGATGGGCTCCATTTAGAAGGCTTAAGGAAACTGCATCAACATCTTCATCTTCAACTATTTTGGCTATCCTTTCGGGTGTGGCAAATAGTCCTGAATAAATTACATCCATGCCAGCGTCTCTGAAGGCACGACACAAAACTAGTGCACCTCTGTCATGTCCATCAAGACCGAGCTTGGCAACTAGAATTTTTATTCTGCGCGTGGTTGCCTTTTGTGCCATGTTATTGAGACAGCTTTTTGGGTTTTAAAATCTTTATTTGACGTCTCATCATTCAAAATAAAAACGAACTTTGTTATGATGATGGCTGAAGACATATGGCACTGACTTCTACGTCAACATCAAAATTGTCGATATTTTTGAGCGTAACATGCCATCCTTCGACACCACTTACTGTTACTGGCCCATTGGCATCGATAGTCAGCAACGGTTCCTTGTCCTTCGTGGTAATTTTAATGGGTACAAATCCACCACCAATTACTTTGTATCCAGGATCACAAAGAACATCCAGTCCTTGTGATATGCCTGTTGTTAAAACAGGATGTACATGCAACGTGGATTGTTTGCGAACAATTTTGAATTGAGAAACTCCCGTCATGTCTGTTTGGCATGTGACAAGACCACTTGATGAAATCGATGTGACATATTTTCCAGGTGGGCAAGTTCCAGTCACACGTTTTTGAATTGAGTTTTGATCAATATCTGCCGCAGTAATTGAACCATCCTTAATATCTACAGAGTCAACACACCCAAAGCAATTTACATCATTTATGGTGTTTGGTGGCCCAGCTGGACCTGGGATTCCTTGCGGTCCAGCAATACCTTGAGGTCCAACTGGCCCTGGAGCACCTTGTGGTCCTATGTTACCCCGTAGACCTTGTGGACCTTGTGGACCTGAAGGACCTGAAATGCGCTGAATATGATCTATCTGATTTTGCAAATCGCAAATGGCTATCCATATTTCTAAAAATGGTTTATCCTTACTTGATCCACGACACAAGTCTACATGCGCGCTTGCAAGAGTTACAGAGCTAATAGAGCCAGCAACAAATGCTGCTATTGCAATTAGAACTGTTTTATTTGTCACAAAAGTAGGTTATCTCAAGTGTATTTATCCATAATGTCGGCTTGTCTAAATTTAGAATAGGAAAAGGACTTCTCTACTAATAGAATTTTTGTTTTAATACTATCATAAATTCAGAAACAGAACATTTAGAGTTGAAATACTTAATGCACTAGATTTTGTTGAACTATTATGAGAAAACGATTGCCAATTATTTTGGGAATATCAGCAGCCATTATTACAACTTTTGTTCTGTCAAGCAATAATTCTCTTGACGAAAAACTTTTGTCGGACACAATATCTGTATCGGCAGTTTATTTGGATAGTAATCACATCATCAAGATATCATATTACGACAAATCAAACAGTACTAATGCAGTCACACTTGAGGTAATAGGCCTGAGCAAAACATTTCAAAAAAAATACCAAACATCATCTTTTACTGAAGAGGTACCATTGTCTAATCCACCAGAGTACGGATGGAGCACGATACCTGTTACTTTTTTAGTGGAACACAAGGAATTTGGAAGAATTCAAGTAAAGACTGAGATCTCACCTGTGGGCGGCCATCCAGCAAGAGTAATTTACGGAAAAACTTAAACAAGAAGATTTTTTATTGTGGATACGACCCGTGATATCTTCTATATGGATATTGTTGATGAATTAAAAGAAGGCAAGAGACGTGCTATTGCAAGAGCAATATCTATTATCGAAAATGACGAAAAAGCTGCAAAAGGACTCCTAAAAAAAATCTTCAAGAGTTCTGGTAAATCTATCACGATTGGAATTACAGGTCCAGCAGGTGCTGGAAAGAGTTCACTGATAAACAAAGTTGTACTTGAACTAAAAAAACTTGGTTACAAAGCCGCGGTTCTCGCAATAGACCCTACAAGTCACATCACCGGAGGCGCAATACTTGGAGACAGAGTAAGAATGGCAGAGTCAACTGATTCTGGTACTTACATTCGAAGCATGGCTTCAAGAGGCGCTACCGGAGCAATTTCTTGGGCAGCAAGAAACAGCATTAGAGTATTAGAATTTGCAGGTTTTGATCCGATAATTATTGAAAGTGTTGGCGCAGGTCAAACCGAAATTGAAATCTCTAAAATAACTGATATTACAGTTGTTGTATTCAATCCTAACACTGGAGATAGCATACAAACGATAAAGGCAGGTCTGACAGAAATTGGTG
>JACQFM010000142.1 GCA_016200035.1 Nitrososphaerota archaeon | reverse complement strand
TGTAGTATTCAAGTGAAAAGGGTTGCAAATACGACAACCAATAGTAGTAGTTCTAGGTCACGTAGATTCTGGAAAGACCTCATTACTTGACAAAATTCGGGGAACGGGAGTTCAGGCTAGAGAGGCTGGTGGAATAACACAGCATATAGGAGCTAGTTTTCTTCCATCAGATACTATCAAAAGTGTTTGTGGTCCACTTTTTAAAAAGATGAGTGATGGCAAGGATCAAATTCCGGGTCTCTTAGTTATAGATACTCCTGGTCACGAGGTCTTTACAAATCTTAGAGCACGTGGAGGTTCTGCTGCTGACATTGCAATATTGGTTGTTGATGTAAACAGAGGATTTCAACCACAAACAAATGAGAGCTTGAAGATATTACAAAGCAAAAAAGTTCCGTTTGTAATAGCATTAAACAAAATAGATATGATCTCTGGTTGGAAGAAACCCAACTCTTTGTTTATATCACAATCAATAAAGGAACAAGATCCGTATATCCAAACAGCTCTTGATGAGCTACTTTACAACGTAGTAGGAACTCTATCTATTCTTGGTTTCAAATCAGAGGCATTTTATCGGATACAAGACTTTACAAAGGAAATCTCGATAGTTCCAGTAAGTGCAAAAACTGGTGAAGGAATTCCAGAATTATTGGCTGTGTTGGTTGGCCTTACTCAACAGTACATGCAAAAAAAATTAGAACAAAAGGACAAATCAACAAGAGGAATTGTACTTGAAGTAAAGGATGAGGTTGGATTGGGAGTAACTGCAAATATCATACTAATAGATGGTCTGCTAAAAAAAGGAGACTCGATAGTACTTGCTAAAAGAGATTCGGTAGTTACTACCAAAGCAAAGACAATACTTTTGCCAAAACCATTAGATGAAATGCGTGATCCGAGAGACAAATTTAGACCAGTCAATGAAGTGAGAGCAGCGGCAGGTATCAAAATTGCATCTACAGACCTAGAAGGCGTTCTGCCAGGAAGTCCTGTATATGCTACATCAGATGAATCCAAGACTGGAGAACTTGAGAAATTAGTTGAATCTGAAATGAAATCAGTCTTCATCAAAACTGACACAAAAGGTGTTGTACTAAAATGTGATACTATAGGTTCTCTTGAAGCCCTTACTGATATGTTAAAACGTCAAAGCGTACAGATTGCAGTTGCAGATATAGGTCCTGTAACACATCGTGATGTGATGGAGGCTCTGGCTATAAAGGAAAATGACAGACATCTTGGCGTAGTTATAGCATTTAATGTGAAAACTCTTCAGGATGCACAAGAAGAAGCTGATGCTAACCATGTAAGAATCTTTCAAGACAACGTGATCTATAGCTTGATTGACAATTATACTAACTGGGTCGAAGAAGATACAGCAAATGAGGAAAATGCAATTTTCAGCGAACTTACTCCGGTATGTAAGTTCACATTTCTCAAAGGTTACGTATTTAGAAAGAGTAACCCCGCGGTTTTTGGAGTTCGTGTCAATGTTGGCACTTTGAGGCAGAAGGTATCAGTAATGAATACTTCTGGGAAAAAAATTGGAATCATACACCAACTTCAGGAAAGCGGCAAAAACATTGAACTTGCAAAGAAAGACCAAGAAGTGGCAGTGTCTATTCAAAACATAACTATAGGTAGACAGATAGATGAAGAAGAAATCTTGTATTCTTTTCCACCCTCACATGAGGCAAAACTTTTACTCAAAAGATTTTCACATAAGCTGAAGCCAGAAGAATTTCAGATATTACAGGAAATAGTAGAACTCCAGAGAAAACAAAACCCAATGTACGGTTACTGAGAATATTTCTGTGCTAGCATGGTAAGACCAGGTTCACCTACAGCACCTACAGCTTTGTCTACTGGTTGTCCATTTTTAAAAACAACGAATGTGGGAATAGCATAAATTCCATATCTTGCGGCTACACTTTGTGCATCATCTACGTTTACACGAGCAAATTTGATATTCCTGTATTTCTTTGCAAGTCTGATAAATATTGGATGCATAAATTGACATGGTCCGCACCATGTTGCCCAGAAATCTACCAAAACTGGGGTGTCGCCAGAAACCACATCGTCAAAATTTACATCAGTTAGATCTGGAATTTCAGATTCCTTCTCGCTTGTCATTTCCCTCAATTTTTTCTTCATTATTTCCTCAATTTCCTTGTCAGCCATTTGAGAATGAAATTAGAAATAATACCTATTTAATAATTTAGTCTACAAATCAAGAAGGAATCTCATCACAACATCTTTTTCCTGCTTTATTTCCATTAGATGAAAAGTTGGCGATTTTATCTCTACTTTGAATTGGTGTTTTTTAAAATCTAGCTCCTCACCAATCAGGTTCGCTTTTAGATTATAGTCTTCTTTTTTAGTCAATTCAACAGTAAATCTTCTTGCTACAAACCCTTCGGTAATTGTTAGTATAATTATTGCTTCAAGCCAGTTATAGAGTAACTCGCTAAGATCCTTACCGCTAACGTTAATTTTTTTTTCTAATTTTTCATCTACAGACTTTAAGTCTAACATAGTATCAACAACAGCCACTCCAGCATTCTCAAAGGCTTCTTCAAGCGTCTTAGCTGTTACCTCAACGAAAGCATCTGTTACATGTTCAAGATAGCGATAACCCATAAGATTGGTCTTGATTACCTTGTCTATTAATTCATTGTAAAATAGGTAGTCAAGTATTGCGCTAGTTTATTGTAATTATTAGTAACGTCTAAATGCATTAGAACTAAATGATTTTTGAATTTGGATCTACCACGTGGAATGAGAGATTTAGAACCCGACGAAGTTTCAAAGATAGAATATGTCAGACAAAAATTTATTGAAACTTCAAATCTTTTTGGATTTCAACTTATGGAACCATCACCAATAGAACTGCTTTCCGTAATTGAAACAAAAAGTGGTCCCTCTATAAAGAATGAAATTTATTATTTTAAGGACAAAGGCGATCGAGAAGTAGCTCTTAGATTTGACTTTACAATAGGGCTTACCAGATATGCAGTTTCACAAAAATCCATGAAACTTCCTGCAAAGATATCAACCTTTGGAGGGGTTTGGCGATACGATGAGCCACAGAAAGGAAGATACAGATTTTTTCATCAGTGGGATGTCGAGATTTATGGACAGCCAAATATAGAATCTGATGCTGAAATAATCGAGTTTACGTCTAAATTTTTTTCGAATCTAAAATTACAAAATATAATAATAGATATTTGTGATCGTGAACTTATAGAATCGTATGTACGTCAAGTCTTTAACTCAAACTCTGACGCCTTAATTGCAGATGTATTAAGAGTCGTAGATAAAAGTCAAAAAAAGAGAAAACAAGAAATAATTAAAGAATATGTGGAAAAGGGTTATTCACCGGCTAACTTGGAGAAAATTTTAGAATTTTCACAAATAAGAGGCTCTCCTGATGAAATTGAAAGAAAATTCGATGTTAAGAACTTGAAAAATTGGGACAAGTTACTTGATCTATTTACTTCCCTACAAAATCGAGAAGTCACTAATGTAAGGATAAACTTTGGAATCGTCAGAGGGCTTGATTATTACTCCGGCATTGTGTTCGAGGCCTTTGACAACGATTCTGATGTAGGTGCTCTTGTAGGTGGCGGAAGATATGACACCCTGACTAAAGCTTTTGGACGCGCTGATCTTGGCGCAACTGGAGTA
This sequence comes from Nitrososphaerota archaeon, assembly GCA_016200035.1. GTDB lineage: Archaea > Thermoproteota > Nitrososphaeria > Nitrososphaerales > Nitrosopumilaceae > JBBDNF01. The sequence goes on along the minus strand of JACQFM010000142.1, from coordinate 280 downwards.
GCTGGGGGTGTAGAACGTATAATTTATTCTCTAGAAAATCAGGGAGTTGACATAACTTTTACATCACCACAAATTTGGGTGGCATTTGTCAATGATGAAATGAAAAAAGTTGCACAAAATGTGGTTTCTCAGCTTAGACAAAAGGGAATACGTGCAGAAACTGATTTGAGTGGAAAACCTTTGAAAAAACAGATGGAAATGGCCTCAAATTCAAAATTCACAATTATTGTAGCGCCAAAAGAATATTCTTCAAAGTCAGTGGTGATCCGTAATATGAAAG
>JACQFM010000140.1 GCA_016200035.1 Nitrososphaerota archaeon | reverse complement strand
CTACACTATATCTCAATTGAGGTAGGGTAATTGCTTTTAGTGGTAGATAATGGATCAGTCTACACTAAACATCTTTTAGATTTTTTACACAAAAGAAAGATAAGGTTTGTTTCTAGTCCTTTTGATAAGATATCCCTGTCTGACTTGGACAAATATTCTTCAATAATACTTTCGGGAAGAAAAAAAAACGACCCTACTATGAATGCAATTGATTCAAAAATAATAAACCATGCAATCTTGAAAAAAAAACCACTACTTTGAATATGTTATGGTGCAGAAATTCTCGCATTAACACTTGGTGGCACCTTAAAAAAAATGGACAAAGATCACAAGGGCATTGAAGAAATCAAGATAGTTAAAACTAATCCACTCTGTTCAGGCAGAATGAAAGTTTTTGAGAGCCATTCATATCTCATATCAAGAATTGACAAATTATTTGATAAGATAGCTGAATCTGATGTCTGTAAATTTGAAATAATTCAATACCACGATTCTTACATTTTTGGCACACAATTTCATCCTGAAATGAGTGAGGATGGTAAGATTCTTCTAGAGAAGTTTGTTTTAATTTGATGGTTTTAATACGTGGCATCTGAAATTAATACACTTGGAATCTGAGCATCTCCTATTATTACCACTAGTCAGAGAAGATGAGGAAAATATCTGTCTCCCACTTGTGATTACTGTTGTTTCAAAATACTGGGGAATCGATCTACCACTGTTGGAAGCAAAGGAGGTTGCAAGAAAATATCCCAACATAAAAGGAAGCATAATGATTGAAGGAATTGAACTTGCAGAACGGCATGGTTTGGCAAGTTTGGTAGTAAACTCAACTATTAAAGAATTGAAAAAAACCATTGACATAGGCATTCCTCCAACAGTCATTCTTCCCGGTATACGCGAAACAGTGCAACATGCTGCTGTTATTTCTGGCTATGATGAAGCGGAAAAGGTAATCATACACTACATGCCCTATCCAGACACTGTAGGCGCTATTCCAGAACAAAAATTTGATCAGCAATGGTCAGAAGATGACAGACTGATGCTGCTTTTAGCTCCATCAGATATCATTTCCAAATTAAATCTAGAAAGTAAGTCAAAGGAAAAGTCAAACCGCTTGTGTTTTCTTTCTGAAAGGCTTCGACTTCAAGGAAAGAATGAAGAGGCTGTAAGCCTACTAAAAAAAGCACTTGAAATAAACGGGGGTAACTCGACTGCCTTGTGCATGCTAGGAGGAATTCTAAATGATCAAAATTTACCTAATGCTGTACAGTACTATAAAAAGAGCATAGAACATAACAAAAGATGCTATCTCGCATATCGCGGGCTTGGAAATTATTATCTTAAAACAAATGATTATACCAATTCTGAAACATACTATACAAAAGCAATTGAAATAAACCATAACAGGTTTGCTCCTATTTACAAGAATCGAGGACTGACAAGGCTACAACAAAACAAAAAAAATGAAGCAAAGGAAGATTTTAAGATGTATCTAGTACAGATGCCTAATGCAAAAGATAGAAAGAACATTCTTGAAGCGATGGAAGAACTATGACTTACCATATGATTATTACTTTCAGATATATATGATTACAAGTGAATGATCACATGGAATGCATTTTTTGTAAAATAGTTGATGGGAAAATACCATCAAGAAAGATAAAGGAGACAGAAAGATCATTGGCATTCTTAGATGCCTTCCCTTTAACCAAGGGACATACACTTGTTATACCAAAAAATCATTACACTAAGATTCAGGAAATGAAAAAGGAAGACAATGCTGACTTGTTTGAAACCGTAAGGACAACTGTAGAGAGAGTTGAGAATTTGGGACATTCGACACTTATAGCGATTCATAATGGTAAGGAAAGTGGCCAAGAAATACCACACGTTCATGTGCACATAATCCCACGAAGTACTAGCGATGGTGCTGGTCCTGTTCATAACATGTTTAGGGAAAGGCCTAAGTTAACAAATGACGAGTTCGAAGATCTTGCAAGGAAACTCGGGGCTAATCATTGGCAATACTGAAAATGATGATCTGTTAATGCGGAGTGCGGTTCGCAGCCCCGAGCGGGTCTAAGTTGATTTCAAAAATCAAACCGTTGCAAAAGTTCTTCAATTTCGGAATTCTATTAGGTTATTCTAAGCTATAAACTTTTTGCAAAAAGCTTAAAGCTCGGTTTCACTAAATCAAGTTGTAGTGTTTGAAAATGCATCAGCATTAGCGCAGAACCTGCTTGACAACTTCGCCCCGTTCGCAGTTTTCTTGGCAACATTCTCTTTCATGTTTGCAGCATTAGGAAGATCGAAGATATTCCATTTTGAAAGAATACCAAGACTCGTCCTATCATCAGTGCTTTCACTCTACTCTGCTCACCTCGTGCAGGCCAACGCGTGGAACAATATCATCACGATTGCATCAACTGCAGCCGCTTCTGGAATTATTGGCATCTTGGTTTATCACATGATGCTGCACCGCGGCAAGACAAGGCAGGAATCACTTGAGGAGGTAGAAGATGAGAATCGTTAGGTACAGGAAGGAAAGAAGTTGGGTTGCCTGGATGATTATAGCCATACTGGCATTCGTGATATTCAAACTACGAAGAAGGCTGGAACATGTTCTATGGCAGGAGGCAAACAGGTGAATAAAGTACCAATCAATTCTGCCTTTTTGATTAATAGGTGTGGAATAAAGCATGAGCGACGATGATGAGATTTACAATACAGAGTTTGGGCCAATAGATGGCGGCACTAGAAGAATAGCAGGATATCTCATTATGGCATTGTTTACCATAATAGGACTTGGCGCATCATATCAAATGCTTACAACGCCTCCCGCTCCTTTGGTTGATGAATCATTTTATACTCCATATCCTTCATCCAACCCTTACATATCTCAATATCTATAATATATTAGGTGAACAATATAGCGTCTCGGTATATATAACTGACACAATGAGATATATACAGAATAAAACATACCTTCAACCATTGGTTCCATGATATTACTAAACCCTTTATGTCCCATAATGGG
>JACQFM010000153.1 GCA_016200035.1 Nitrososphaerota archaeon | reverse complement strand
GTGCCATAGATGGACTTACAGAACTGGACTCATTTCTTAACTAAGATTGCCCTTGCGAGTTTTAACAAAATACAGCATTCCTACTGCTAGGCCTGATAAGCCAACTATTATCACAATAAATCCAAAAATGCTGATTGCTAATGAAGAATCTTTGGGCAAGTATCCAATCACACCTTCAATTTGAAGGTCTCTTCCACTCAAATTTTCAACTGATAGCTTATAGGTTCCTTTTGTGGTTATTTTGAAATTATCTTGATAAGGATTACGATCTATTGATTTTGAAACTATCACGATATCTGCTGGATCTAAAACCTTTGCAAGAATATTATCACCTACTTTAAAATCTGCTATCTGCACTACATAGACACCGTTTTCATTTTTTGTAGGATCAAGCTCTTTAAGAACCATCAAAGAATGCCCTACTGCTAGTGATTCCTGATGTGTAGAAATATTCTCAATTACTAATTGTGAACTATAAAACGAAATTCCAATCCCCGTTGCAGTTAAGAACCCTCCTATTACTAAAAGTGGAATGCTCTTTTTCACAGCGAGGATGCAACATGGCCCTTAGTTAAAACTTAGGATTGTATAACAGTCAAATAATTTAGCCTGAGGCAAAAAAGTTAGACTAGGCTAAATTATAAATAACCTCATGATAAAATCAGAATTGTATGATTCTAGTGAAAACAATGCGGTTAAAGATGCTTATAGCTATCCTTTCGATATGTGTTGCGTCATTAATTTATTTTGCAGCATCAAATTTCGATAGTGAGGCGGTTAGGGAACCAAAAACCTTTCGAGCCCACTCAGGTGCAATTATACAAACAACTGGCGATATCCTTGATCCGATTGGATATTCTGGCAAACCACTAGAATTTGATCCAAACAAATACTTGCGCGAGTTTAGTTATGGCAGGATTTCAAAACTTCCAGATGGAACCACTTTGCGTGAATTTACAATCATAGCTGAAGATGACAAAATAATGGAAATTTCACCCGGTGTATTTTACAACGTGTGGACCTATAATGGAACTGTTCCAGGCCCAACCATTCGAGCAACCGAAGGAGATTTAGTTCGTGTAAAATTTATCAACAACGGACAAATGCCGCACACAATACACTTTCATGGCATACACAAGGCAGAGATGGATGGAGTGTTTGAACCAGTAGGACAAGGCGGAGGACAATTCACTTACGAATTTGTCGCAGGTCCTGTGGGAGTTCATCCATACCACTGTCATGTTATGCCACTTGAGGAACACATCTCACACGGCCTGTATGGTGTATACATAGTTGATCCTAAAGAGGGAAGACCTCCTGCTGATGAGATGGTAATGGTCCTAAATGGATTTGATACAGACTTTGACAAGGAAAATAACTTCTATGCTGTTAACACGATACCATTTTACTACCAACACCACCCGATTCAAATTAATCCAAATGAATTGATTCGAGTCTATGTAGTTAATATGTTAGAGTTTGATCCGATTAACAATCTTCATTTACATGGTAACCTCTTTGATTACTATCCGACAGGAACGAATAGACTGCCTTCTACATACACCGATGTGATCACATTCTCACAGGGAGAACGCGGTATTATGGAATTCAATTACACTTATCCTGGTTTATACCTTTTCCATGCCCATAAGACAGAATTTGCAGAAAAGGGCTGGACTGGCCTATTCCTAGTGAAGGATTCTAAAGAAAACAATAGTCAATATGGTGGGAGCTAATGAAGGAAATCGGAAAAACGTCAAAGGCAAAATTGGTTCTCAGCGCTATTATTCCAATTATAATTTTGGCTGGAATGATTGCCTATATTTTTGGCCCAGGTTCTAATCTTCTTAGCTTTGGTATCCAGCGACCACAAGTTTCATTAGAAAAAATTGATTTTCTGGATTCAAAAATTATTGTGACAGTAAGAAACACAGGACACGTTGACACGGAGGTTGTTCAAGCAGACATTAATGACAGGATTCAACCTGCTGCAATAGAACCCCACAAGAATCTTCATAGATTTGAAACCGCGAAAGTGATAATTCCCTTTGAATGGAATAGAGGCGAGCCGTATCAGGTTGGCCTAACACTTGACGATGGACAGCGATTTACAAAATCCATCATTTCTGCAGAATTATCTCCAAAACCTGACATTCAACTAGCCTCATATTTTGCGTTAATTGGAACATACGTCGGGATAATTCCAGTTATGATTGGTCTACTGTGGTTTCCATTCATCGCTCGGATGAGCAAAAACAAGTACAAATTCTTTTTAGCACTAACCGCAGGCCTACTTTTATTTCTGGGTATTGATTCCATAAAGGAAAGTTTAGAGTTATCTCTGAAAAGTCTTTCTGGCACCTTTAACGGTCCACTGCTAGTAGCCACAATTGTAGTAATCTCATTTCTCGCATTATTTTATACCGCAGAAAAGTTAGCTAGCAGAATAGATTCTAGAATCACAAAACCAGTAGCCCTAGGTTTAATGATAGCAGTTGGTATTGGTTTACATAATCTTGGTGAAGGTCTCTCTATAGGAGCTGCTGTAGGTCTTGGTGAAATAGCTCTTAGCACCTTTCTTATCGTCGGTTTTACGTTACACAATACAACAGAGGGGATTGCCATCGCTGCTCCAATGGCACGAGGTAAACCCATGATATGGAAACTGGCCGCAATGGGTATTATTGCAGGCTCTCCCGCCATTTTTGGAGCATGGATTGGCGGCTTTGTTTATTCTCCGTTTGCAGCAGTGGTCTTTCTTTCAGTCGGAGCTGGCGCAATATTTCAGGTCGTGATTTCTATCATGAATTGGATTAAGGAAGAAGGCGAAAAAACAATAACAAACGCCGCAGTCGCCTCTGGGTTTGCAGTTGGAATGATGGTAATGTATCTAACAAGTATAATAATCTAGAAAGATGAATTTACTATGCTGTATAAAAGTATGAATTATTCGACAACAATATTTGCAAGCTCCATAGATATCACGATTATAGAATAAATTTGCGTAAAATTACTGCTCTGTATTTGATTTTGCTTCTTCTAATGCCACTGTCAGGTTTTAACTCAAACGCACAATCGTCTAATCCAAATCTTTTTGTTTCTGCAGAAAACAGTTTTTTTGATAACCATTTTTCTGGCCCCATGGTAATTGAGGTTATAGTAAGAGATAGCGATATTGCGTCCTTGGATAACCACCACGGGGAACCAGATGTAACATTGAATGGGAAAAAGCTACGTATGGCACAAGCTTCTGATGGAAATTGGTACGCATTTTTTGCCAACAAGGATAAAGCAATGCAGGCAGACCTGCTAGTCCCGTTGACGCAACCAGGTCAGAGCC
>JACQFM010000005.1 GCA_016200035.1 Nitrososphaerota archaeon | reverse complement strand
GATTTATCAGATACATTTACTCCAACAACCAGGGTCTCCTTGACTGTATCAACGAATATGGTTGTTATAAAATTAGGTTTGGTGTTTCCGTTTAGGTATTTTTCTGTAAGAAAGAGTTTGGCTTTCTCGTACTCTCGTGCTTTCTCTGGGCTCATCTTGTACAAGTCAATGTTAAATGTTTGAAGCAGGTTTAGCTCGTCCCAGAGTTTTTTTGATTCTTCCTTGTATACAGATACTTGCTGCCCTAGCACATTTATTTTGTCAGAGTAACTCTTTGCTGCATTATCATCTTGGAGTAATTTTGCACGCTCTCTTTCTTGCTCTAGATGAAACATGGTACGGTTAAGCACAACAACCTGATCCAAAATCAGGTCTGAGGCGCCCATTCTTTTTAGTGTCTCTTGAAAATTGTCATTTACCAGCTCTTTTTTTGTGTGCCCTGTCGGTTGGTATGGAATCACGTCACCATGATATGTTGTCCTAAAATTGGTTGAAAAATTCGTATACTGGTCGTGTTTCATTGGAAGAGATACAATTCCCCTCTCGTAGTCTTGCACTATTTTTGGATAGGTAAAATTAACTGGGAGCAGGACAGACTTGTCTTTTAGGTCACTGACTATGGTTTCAGGAATGCATTTTTTATCAACCTTGTCTCCATACCAAGGCTTTAGTGATTGATAATCTGCGTTAAAGCTAAACTTGATTTGGGAATTGCCCTTGAAAGGAAGTGAAAAAAGATAGTAGCAGTCAAGCTGGCTCTCAAAAACCTGTGTGTTAATTTGCGCGTTATTTATTGAAATGTCAAAATAATAATAGCGTGAAAGGTCATCATAGTTTGTATATGGAAAATTCTTAGGAATTTTTAGCTCAAACTTGCCTTCCTTATCGCTTTTAATATCAACAAAGACATCAGCCTCATTGTTTGTCTCAAGTTTAACAATTGTTCCATTTTCTATCATGTAAGGGATCTTGAAGAACTGTGACGGCTCTTGAGGATTAGAGTACCAAAATGATCCTACCTTGACAAGATATTTCCATTCAGGTTCTTGGCCAAATGCAAGATATGTTACAAATGTAAGGCAGAGAAAAATCATTATTGGTATGAGATAGAAAGTTTTCATTTTCTCAAATTTTTCCTTTTTTGCGATAATCGAGAAAGTGCTATTGCTATTACAAGAATAGGAATTCCAATTATTAAAACAAGAAAAGTCTGATCTGGTTCACTGCTATTGGCACGTAATAAATGATCATTGGTAATGTTTCCGCCAAGATTAAGTTGTTCAATTTGTTGCTGAGCTATGTCTAATTGCTGCTTCAAAGTGGTTTTGTTTTGTTGTACATCAGACGCAGGAAGGCTAAGGCCTGCACCACCGTATTGCGCACCTGTCACCTCTTCTCTTATGCCAAGTATCTTGGTCAGAGATGGGTCTATTGATACGTATAATGACTTTACATATTTTCCATCCTTGTCATAAAGAGCATATACTGCCTCTACGGTATCTAGCGAACAGAAATGAAACGAGTTTGCAATTCCAATTGATCTGTAATCATAGCCCTGTACTCTGGATTGAAACTCGCTTGAACCAAGAACCAGATTAATTGCAGTCTGGTTATCAGATGCAATACCTAACTTTCTTGAGCATTCCTCCATCTTGTTTGCTGCCTGTTCATATGCACTGGGAGAGTTTGCGTTTTCTTCAGATGAACTTGAATTTATGACAGAGTTTGGAAATACTATTGGAGAGTTTCCAGGCATGGCAGATTTTGATTTGTAAGCTAAGATACGGTTGTTTGCAGAATCTGCAACCCAGAGATTGCCGTTTTTATCAAAGGCTATGCCATGTGGCTGATCGAGTGAGTCTTTTGTATGTCCCATTGTATCTATAGCTCCTGCATTGAAACTTGCCTGCCCAAGAATCAGAGATGCTCTTTGTCCGCTTTGTATCTATAGCTCCTGCATTGAAACTTGCCTGCCCAAGAATCAGAGATGCTCTTTGTCCGCTTGTAAACGGATAAGCAAATTCCAACATGCGATTATTTCCAGAATCTGCAACCCAGAGGTTTCCCTGCGAGTCAAATGTAATACCCATTGGTGCAGAAATTGTATGTGCACTAACCCCTTGCGAAGTTACAGTGTCTGTGTTTCCCAGTATCAGTGAAGCTTCTTGACCATTTGAAAATGGTGGCTTGAATTCTAGAAGACGGTTATTAGTATCTGCAACCCAGAGGTTTCCCTCCTTGTCAAAGGCAATGCCCTCTGGATAATAGAAGGAATTTGCGGTAGATTGCGGTTGTTCCCATGAAATGAAATCTTTCTGTCCCAATACCAGTGATGGCTCTTGTCCTGTCCTAAATGGAGGTTTGAATTTCAGGGCCCGATTGCTTGCTCCATCTGCAACCCACAAGTTACCTTGTAAATCAAATGCAAGTCCTTGTGGATGATACAACGATTTTGGATTTGTTCCATTTAGTACCTGCCAAGATGTAAAGTCGGTCTGGCCAAGAACAACAGATGCCGATTCACCCATGGTAAACGGTGGTTTGAACTCTAGCACTCTATCATTTCCTCCGTCTGAAACCCAGAGGTTTCCCTGCGAGTCAAATGTTACGAAATGCGGAGTAAAAAATGTGCTTGCAGTAGGACTTGGAGAATTTGAAGTAAAGTCAGGCTGACCTAAGACAAAAGAGGCTGGCTGAGAATTAGAAAATTGGGAGTTTGGCGGTTCGCTTTGTGGAATGTCTGGTCTGAATTCAGGCACAAGTAAAAGTGGTTCATGTACACCAGTCTTCACGGGCTTGTCTGAATTCAAATTAGACGATTCGCTAAAAGTCTCTCCGGAATCAGTACTTGACCTAAATATGACATCACTTGTACCTGGTGCCCCAGTGTCTCCTACAACATAGATGCTCTTTTCTGATGAGGTAACTTTTGGATTTAATATTCTAGTTTTGTTTTCGGCATTGAGATCATAGATAGCTCCAAACGTACTTCCACCATCTACGCTCTTTCTGAAAAATACTCCAGAGTGAGAATAAGATGGATCATACTCACCTGTCCATACTGCAAACAGATTTTCATTTTTTAAAATTCCTATCTGTGAAAAATCAAAACCACCAGTAGTAAATCCCTCAAGATTGAAGGGTTTGGAAAAGGTATTTCCTCCATCTGTGCTTTTAGAAAATAACAATTTGCTGCCTCCGGATGGAAAAGACTGGACCCATTTTACATAGAGGTCATTTCCTGACACTACAAGCTGTGGCCACCTTGGCTCTCCTTCTTGGTTTAACTTTATCTTGTCGCCAAAGCTTTTGCCTCCATCTTGGCTTTTTTCCAAAAACAAGTTGGTGTTTTTACCGTTCATCTGCATCCAAACAAGGTATACATTATCACCTGAGACTCCTAACTGTGGCGTAAACGCCATAACATTATCGACAATTGTTGTATGTTCAAAAGAGGCACCGCCATTGTGGCTTGCTAAGAATACAATGGCGCCATTTTGTGATCCCCAGTAACCCCCATCTGTTACGATATAGATGTCGTTTCCAGAAACTGCCATCTGCACGTTTCCTATCATGAATTTGTGGTTTGTGGAAAGCGAGAGTGGTTTTCGAAAGGTTGTGCCTCCATCATTACTTTCTGCAAATAGCAGATCAGAATACGCTGAATTCGTGTTGTTGTACAACAGGACAAAGACATTATTGCCACTTGAAGCTAATGCAGAGACACCAGAGATTCCTTCTCCACCTTTTATTTTTAGAGGTTCATTGAAGGTGCTTCCTCCATCATTGCTTTTCATAAAAAATATGTCTGAATTTACTGCGCTATTTTTCCAGTCTGTCCATGCCAGATACAAGTTGTTTCCTGAGGAGGTCATCTTCATACTGGGTATTGACGAATCATAAGGCGTTATGCCATACTTGGCAAGATTGATTGTTTTTCCAAAATTCATTCCCAGATCATTGCTTGTCTTCAAAAAAGCAGTAGGTGATTTGGTGTTCTGATCCATACCATTCCAAGTTACATAGACATTATTTCCAGAAGCAGCAATCTCTGCGATATACACAGATGGCCCCTCAACTGGACCACCATATTGTCCTAATGCGTTATTACTGGAAACAATTTCCAGTGTTAGAATTGAAGTTATTATTAGTAGAAATATTGTTTTCATGATTGAAATAGATAAAATCTTTGTATCTAATCGTGAATGCTAGAGAATTTATAGATTGCTCATAAATTGTAGTTAAGATGACTCCAGCTTCTAGCTCGATGCTAGAACATGGATCCACAGTGAATATATTTTATTTACATGATGTTTCATAGTAGCAACTGGGTCTTCCGTATATAGCAGGGCTAACACATGTATATGTAGAGTTGAGTGTAACAGTGTATGGTTTGCCGTTTATTTCTACTATCACAACGTAGGATTGGTTACCCATCTGCTTAGCGTGGAATGTTGGATTCAAAGGACATGGTATACCAAGTGCACCACAGACTCTCCATGCCATATCTCCTGCTAGTGTTATCATTTTTTCTTCAAACGCACCTTGCTGTGATGATATAACTGTAAATTCTTTTCTTATTACTTTATCTCCAAATGGAATTGAAACAATGTATGAGCCTGTTTGATTGATAGATATCAGTCTTGTACCAAAAGTATATTGAATATCACGTGAAGGGCACATTCCCAAGAATTCCTGACCTGAATAAGACCATATTATTTCGGTAGGATTTGTTGCAGTGGAGACAGCAACATATGGATCACCACAAAACTTTCCATATCCATTCACTTTAACATAAAATCTGAATTGTTCTCCAACGTTGTAAGTGTCTTTGAGTCCTTCTATGGTTATGCCGATATTTGGTTTCGGATTAATTGTAACTACAAATATTATTACAATACAAATTCCAATAATAAGTGATATAGCAATTATTGAAAGAAGTAAAGTTTTCATTTTCTAATCCTTAACAGCTTTAATTTGTTTAAAATCAGTTAAAATATAGCCAGATTTGTGAAGCACGTGCATGCATTGGCCTG
>JACQFM010000152.1 GCA_016200035.1 Nitrososphaerota archaeon | reverse complement strand
TATAACTAGTCGTGAAATTTTCAACTACAGAGATTATCACTTCTCATCTATTCCTCTTCTTAATCCAAGAAATATCAACAGTCCTCCAAAGCCAATCATTGCCATTGATATTTTTTCGTTGGTAATTTCTGATGATTTCAAAAAATCTAGTACAAATTCTGGTCCCCAAATAAGCAGATTTCTTGCAAGAATAATCGATGCCATCACAATAAATAAAACTCCCATGGCAGTGAACCAGTTTCTGCCTCGTCTGTACTTTAAACCCATGAACAATGGTTGGTGATACTGACTTAAATTATCTTAATTCCAGGATTCTTCATCTTGTTTTTTATCATTGCATTCAGAAGAATTGGTGTTGTAATTTCAGCAAGATAAGACAATGATAAAGGACCTAAAAGCACAGGTCGAAGAGATCGTATTTCTTTAATCAAGCCATTAACAACACTTAGCGCATTTTGGTCATCTCCGCAGACAAATATGTCAGAATCTAAAACAAGGTTAGGATCAGCGAGTTTTTTTTCTGATATGGTATGAAACGCTGCTATGAGTTTTGTTTTATCTTTCATATATTTTTGTACGAGCTCAGCAGCTGACGGTTTCTTTTCGATTAATGGTATGAATTCAAATCCAGCTTCAGTTTTTTTCATTGGAACTATAGGGGAAATTACAATGCTGCCATTTTTTAGGTTGGGCAGAAGTTGAGAGCAAGTACTGTCTATATTTTCATAGGGTATGGATAAAATCACAACATCCGCTTCTTTCACAACAGAAAGATTGTCATTTCCTGTTATCTTGCCTTTGATTGACCCATAAAATTTAGAAGTACTCTCTGAATATTCTGAAGCTGCGTTGGCAGCTTTTGTTGGATCTCTAGAACCAATCATAATATCATGATTTACACACCATCTTAGTGCAAAGCCCAATCCCATCCCACCTGTTCCTCCTACGATACCGATCTTCACAAAACCAAGCTCTGGTAATGTTATTATTATCTTTTATTTAACATCTGGGCACTATTGTCATTGATTATTTTTTTACGACATGCACAAGCCAAAAATAACGTAGACAGGATTCTTGCTGGCAGAAGAGAAGGAATTCCACTTACAAAAAAGGGAATTGAACAAGCCAATAAAATAGCCACATTTCTTGAACCTCTGAAAATCTCAGCTATTTACTCAAGTCCAATTGAGCGTGCTCTTCACACTGCAAAGATTATAGCAGATAAACTAGATGCAAGTTATCAGATAGATGAACGAATTACTGAGATCGAGATGGGAACCTTTTCTGGGATGAACTATGAAGATATGTTTGAAAAATACGGTAACGTTTTTCTACGATTTTATCAAAATGATCCAGTCATAGAAAAAAATGGAGTAGAAACGTTTTCTAATGTAAAAAAAAGGGTATTGGAAATGGTTAATCACTGTTCTGCAGTGCACGAGGACAAAAACGTCTTGCTAGTTACTCACATGGATCCAATAAAAGCTATAATTTCTACAATAACTCAGCTAAGACCAGAATCATTATATGAATTAATAATAAGAAATGCATCTCTTACAATAGTAAAAAAGGAACAAGCCGATTTTTCTTTGGTTTCTATGAACTCTATGAGTTCAGAAAGGTATATTCAAGAATAATTAAAATCATTTCTGTCTTGTGAAACACATTTTACATACAGACCAGATATGCAATTGTATACCGAGTGTTTTATTTGGATTATTAGTTTAACACAAATAAATTAGAAGAGTTGAGCAGAACCAATATCTATGGGCACCAATCATCATGAATAAGTTGAAAACGATAATAGTACTTTCGCTTTTGTTGTCTGTAAATTTTATTATTGCATACGGTGAAACGTTACAAGCTTTTACTGACAACAAGGTCTATTCAGATGGCCAACCACTCTTAGTGTATGGTAGTGCATTACCAAACGAGGAATTAATTATACGACTCTTTGCTCCTGATGGCACCATTGCCAAATTTGATCAGATAAAAGCTGACAGTAATGGTGAATTTGAGCACGTTCTTATAAAATGGCCTGCTGCATCAACGACCTATCCCCACGGCACATACACTGTAGAAACAATCGCCACTAAAGAAAAGGGCTATTCTGTAAAACTAGATGTAAAATTTGCTCCATCATCTGAGCTCACAGAAGTCCCAATTCAAAGAATTATTAACACTCAAGTTTTTGCACCACAAACATCTGCTATAAACCAACCAATTAGAGTATTTGTTCAAGTAACAAGTGATGGATTGTTGGTTGCTGGCTCTCCTACAAAGTTATTAAGCACATCTCATGTTCATCTTCCTTCGGGTCAGGTGGTGAGTCTTGCCAATTCCTTTAAGACTTTACATCAGGGAATATACTATGCTGACTATACACCTACTCAAGAAGGCACCTATGTATTTCACATAGTTTCCTTCAATCAAGGAACAATATCACATGGATCTGTTGCAACTGTAGTGCTCAAGCAAGACATAGAGGGAATATCAAAGCAGATACTGGAACTAAACTCTGTTCTTGATTCAACATCAAAGGAATTGGACAAGCTCAAATCAGAAATATCAGGCTTTGGTGTAGCACTTGATAAAAGTCAGAAATCTCTAACAGAAGCAAATCAAAACATCGACAAAAGTGTTGCATCAATTTCTGGTTCAGTATCAAATATAGAAGCAGCATCTGGTCAGTTCAATTCTTTATTCCTGCCAATTGTCGCATTGATTGCAATAATCATAGCTTTACAGATTACAATTCTAGCCAGAAGAAGATAGCTATAATAGACAAAGCAAAGCTTTTTCCGACATGCCAAAAATGGCATTTGTTTTAATTTGTATACTGATGCTAAGTGTTCTTGGTAGAGGGACTTACGGATTTTATGATGCAGAACTGCTTCAGCAAAATCCAAATTTTAATTTCAGACAAGAGTCAGATATTATCAAATTTTCACCAATCACCATTGATAATCCAACCAAAAGATACATAATATTTGGTTCTGGTTCAATTTCTCCTGTCAAGTCAAGAGCAGACAACCTGATCTACGATGCAAGTTCGACAAATGGTTTTTTTTCTGTTGGTCTTTTTTCCGAGAAAGGCATCTCAGATCTTAAGCAAAAGGGTTACACGGTAATTGAGGATTTTATGCTACAATTTGACTCTATGGAAAAGACTTCAAAAATCGAGCGTGTAGCCGAAGGATCTAGAATTGGTAACATTGTTGGTTCTGAAGAGGTTTTTCAAAAATACAATCTGACGGGAAAAGGTGTGACAATTGGAATAGTAGATACTGGAGCTGATTTTTCGAATCCAGATATGATGGATTCACTTGCAAGAGATAAGAACAATATTCCAATCATGATTGATACAGATGGCCAAGGTTTGGTGCTTACAAACTCCACGTTTATTGCAAACATAAACGAAAATGGCATAATCAAAAATTATACAAAGATTATTCCAAAAAACATTACATCCTCCGTATATGTTAACTCAAAAGGTGTGTATTTGGATCTCTCAAAAAAAGGTGTCGGGACACCAGTTCTTGTCTATAACTCACTACTTCAAGGAACTGGAAATCCAGTTCTTAATGGCACAATCTCAAATGACATGAAAATTGGCAAAACCAATAGAGATTTCATTATTTCAAAAAGTGGAATCTATCACTTGGGAGTAATTTACCAAGGATATTCACAGGGACCTTTAGCTAGAGTGCAACTTGTCCCTGTACTTGTAGTAGACTCTAAGGTTGCAGGTATGTACAATACAATAATACCTGACATGTCCACTTCTTGGCTTGATTTTAACCGCTTTGAACAAAGAAGCCTTACTCAACCAAAATATGATTTTGATTTTACAGATGAGAGACCAATAACTTTGGGAAATGGAAAGGAATTCCTTGTATATGATTCTAATAAGGATGGAAAATTTGATTATAGTGCAGGAACGGTAGGAGCACAAGTAGTTGACATATATGGTGTCAAGGGGAAGCAGTCCTCAATCGATGTAAAGTTAAAAGCTGTTAACGGAACGCTTTTGCAACCATTAGATCCAAAGGGAAATTATTTTGGAGTAATGTATGATTTTCTAGGCCATGGAACATCAAGTGCAGCTACTATTGCATCCAAGGGAGTTGGAAGTTACGATCTTTACAGTAACTCTACAAAATATTCTCTAAGAGGTATAGCACCAGGAGCAAAGATAATTCCAATTAAATCTCTTTGGCTTGGAGATGCTGTTTATGGATGGCTTTGGGCAGCAGGATTTAGCCAAAAAAATAACACATGGATTTTTGAAGGAAAACCGCGTGTAGATATAATATCAAATAGCTGGGGGATTCCAAACTTCCCAACTTTGCAAGCAGCGCCAGGACTTGACGTGTTGTCTCTTGTAGTAAGTGCTCTTGCTGTACCAGGTTCGATTGATAAGAATTATCCCGGCACACTTTTTGTTACTAGTGCAGGAAACTCAGGACACGGGTACGGAACTATAGGAATTCCTGCTGCAGTACCTTACGGATTAACAGTTGGCGCAACAACAAATAATGTATACGTTGGAACCGGGCAGTTCAAGAATCAACCTAGATTTGGTAATAGCACTGCCTTTTCAAATAACATCGCAGACTTTTCAAGCAGGGGACCGGGATTAATTGGTAACCCAGAACCAGATTTGATGGGTGTAGGTGCATATAGTTTTACTCCAACTAGCGTAACAAGAACTGGAAAAAATGCGACAGACCCATTTGTGATGTTTGGCGGAACAAGCATGGCAGCACCAATTGTATCTGGTTCTGCTGCAATATTGATTGAAAGTCTAAAACAAAAAGATGCTGCGTATGATCCTTTTAGAATTAAGAATATTCTTATGTCTACAGCCACTGACCTCAAAAATGATCCTTTTTCACAAGGTGCAGGGCTAGTAAATGTAGCCAAGGCCGTAGATTTTGTTAAGGGAAAAAGCGGCGTATTTGTTGTACATAATAACGTATCATATTCTAACATAAAGAAGGTACTTGATATTCCAATAAACTCAATAAACTCTAGTTCATTTGGAGTTAAAAAATTACAAGTTCCTGACTATCCTTTTCCAGATACTGCATGGTTTGCAGGAAGACTCTATCCTGGAGAACGAACCTCTGCAACTTTTACAATAGAGAATCCTACAAATGATACACTTGACATCAAAATAGCACCTCAAAATTTTGAACTAATAGAAAAATTGCAATACACTGGTACAACTCAAGTCGGTCAACAAGACAAACTGATAAACAAATCCGGTGTCTACAGGCCAAACTACATACTTCTCGAAGATATGATAGAACGCAAGGATCTTCGTTCTTTCTTCCAAAAAGTGAAACCTATTCCAGATGACGCATCAATGATGATTCTAAACCTAAATTTTCCTTTTGCGAACTTCATGAATTCAACTGAAAAACTTTATGCAAATGACATGAGGATATCATCACTTTACTTTTATGATTGGAATGACAAAAACAAGGATGGAAACGTCACCTCTAATGAGCTTTCCATGGTAAACCGTGGTGGCTCATGGGGTACAGTACAGGAGATAAGAGTTTCAGAACCAAATTCAGAAATTAAAAACACTCCACTTGTAGGCGTTTATCCAGTTCCAACAAGATACTCTTACTGGACTGGAGACACTAAAAAAAATTCTACCTCTATGGATTACACACTGACCGCAAGCTTTTACAAAAAGAAAGGCTGGACTGATGTTTGGGTAAATTCAAACAACATACAGGTCTTACCTCATAGCTCAAGTGATATTACTGCAACACTTGTTGTTCCAACAGATTCTAAACCCGGTGTTTATCAAGGATTCATTTCATTTAAAAGTGATAAGCATGAGGTCAATGCTCCTGTCTCCTTTGGAGTTAAAAAGAAAATTCAGGGAAAAGATATGCCAACTGTTATAGAAGGTTCTAAGGACGTTGACGTTTTGTATGGAAACGGGTACGTTGGTGGAGCATTTGATATGGTAAACAGGTACAACGCAGGAGATTGGAGGCAGTACTATTTTGATGTTCAAGACAGTAC
>JACQFM010000004.1 GCA_016200035.1 Nitrososphaerota archaeon | reverse complement strand
TTCTTTCTTTTTAGTCCAATGCTTATCAGTAAAATGAAAAATCCAAGTGCTGCAACTATGTGAAAAAGACTAGACAGTGCTTGATTGTTCGCCTGAGCTATCAAAAGTGCTCTAGTCTCATCCTCTGTCATCCCACCTTTGTTGGCTACAGGATAAGTTGAATTAAGATACATCGAGGATACGATGCCAAAGACAAGCATCGCAATACCGGCAGAAAAGATTCGTTTGTCCATGTTATAATTATTATTTCAAGGAACCTATAACAATTGGGCTATTCTTGGCACAAACTCTGGGATGATGCCTTTTTCTGCGGCAAACTTGAATAGATCTTTGATTGCACTTTCACCAAGCAGGCCCATCTCTATTGTGTGATCGTTTACGTACATTCTTACAAATCTCTCAATAAGAGTTCGAGGCTGACCCCTGCTATACTGCATTGCATAGTCCAATGCTTCGTTTAACCTGTTCATTCCGTATACGATAGATTCACGAAAAAACTCGTCAAATTTTTTTATCGTTTCGTTTCCCAGATGGTTACTTATCACGTTGATTCCCAATGGAACGGGCAGACCGCCAGTTGAGTCTCTCCACCACACTCCAGTATCGAGAATCTTTGCAAGCTTGTTCTGGTCATATGTGATCTGCGTCTCATGTATTACAAGGCCGGCTCCCACATCGCCACGCTCGACGGCAGCTGGTATATCGCTAAACTTCATCTCAACATAATCAAATTTTCCTATCATCAACTGGAGCAGTAAAAATGCAGTTGTAAGCTTTCCTGGAACCGCAATCTTTGTTTTTTTCAATTCTTCTACAGTCATCTTGTTTTTTGCAATTACAATTGGGCCATAACCTTTGCCAAAGCTTCCTCCACTTCGTAAAATTGTATAATCTGGTATGTAGGCGCATGCATGCACGGAAACAGCTGTAACATCAAGCTCGTGCTTTAATGCCCTCCTGTTTAGTGTTTCAATATCTTCAACTATCGAATTTACTGTAAAGTCAGGAGATTTTACTTTGCCAGAAAGCATTCCGTAAAACATGAACGCATCATCAGCATCTGGCGTGTGGCCAAGTGTAATTTCCATAAACATAATTTTTAAATCTATTATAAATATCAAGTTATGAGAAAACTCCATGAAAACTATTGAGGCATTCGAAAAAGAGATCGAGATGCAGAAAAATTTTCTTCAGAGATTTGTTCCTCAAAAAACGCTTTCTGAGCGAAAAGTAAGAAAAGCAGTCTTTTGCGGTGCGGGGGATTCTTTTGCTGTAGCACAGCTTGCAGAAGTATTTTCTGGTTTTAGGGCAAGAGCATTTGATCCGCTTGATCTTTTGAAAAATAAGAAATTGACAAAGGACCGTGATCTTTACTTGATATCTATTTCTGGAAATACAATAGCAAATGTTAAGCTCGGAAGAGCAAAGAAAAAAAGTACTGCCATAACTGCAAATCCGCAAAGCAAACTTGCCAAAACATGCAAAAAATCAATAATTCTAAAGTATCCAAGTTCTGGAATATTTACCTCCGGTAGCATAAGTTTCCTCTCAGCTGTGATGACATGCATCTCACTAGTATCAAAACCTAGAATGCGTGATGTGCCATGTCTTTATGAGAGAGCAAAAAATCAGGCCAGGACAGTTAGCCTTCGCGGTAAGATCTTTGTTCTTGGCAATCTTCACACCTATCCTGTAGCAATGTATGCTGCAGCCAAGCTTTACGAGACGGTTGGTGCAGATGCATACTACGAAAGAATTGAAGAGTTTGCCCATATGGAACTATTCTCCGCTACAAAAGGAGACACAGTAATAATATTTGAAGAAAAAAACAATTACACAGCATTACTTGAAAAAAATCTAAAGAGTTGCGGTCTGAAAGTTTTCTTGTTTGACCCACTTACGAAAAGTATTTTAGATCAAGTTTTATTTTTTATTTTTTTGTCGCAGTTTATTGCTCTCTTTGGGGCCAAAAATAAAAAGGATTGTTTCTTTGTAGAAGCAAAAAAATTGAGGTCAGCAAGCTCATCTATGATCTATTAATTTAGCTTAAAATCTTCCTAACGTTTAATACCGGCTTGAAAAGGATTTAGCTAAAACATGAAATTCAAAGCAACAGAACATATTCTGAAGATTATTGGAAATAAGCAAAACATCCGAAACTTTGGAGTCATAGCTCATGTAGATCATGGAAAAACTACGATGAGCGATAGCCTTTTGGCGTCATGTGGAATCATTAGTCCTTCAGTCGCAGGTCAGGCACTTGCATTGGACTCTATGAAGCTAGAACAGGACAGACAGATGACAATTGTACAGGCTAATGTCACCCTGCTTTACGAAAAAGAGGGTCAAGAATATGTCATCAACATGATTGACACGCCAGGACACATCGACTTTACAGGCCGTGTTACGCGAAGTCTTAGGGCAATAGATGGTGCCGTCGTGGTGTCAGACTCGGTAGAGGGAATAATGACACAAACTGAGACAGTAACAAGGCAGGCCCTTGAGGAAAGAGTAAGGCCTGTTTTGTACATCAACAAGATAGACAGGCTCATAAAAGAGCTCAGGCTTACGCCGGAAAAAATGCAGGAGTGGCTTTTGGATATTATTACCAACTTTAACCGACTAGTCGATATTTACGCAGAACCAGAGTACAAGGAAAAATGGAAGGTAAGCATACAGGATGGAAGTGTTTCTTTTGGATCTGCAAAGGATAGATGGGGATTCAATGTCGAAGTAATGAAAAACAAAGGAATTTCGTTTAAGGACGTTTATGCCGCTTATGCTGATGGCGGGGATCTGAAAGGTCTTGCCGAAAAAGCACCACTACATGATGCCGTTCTTGGCATGGTAGTAAAGCACCATCCTTCGCCTGATGTTGCACAAAGATATAGAATTCCGAAAGTTTGGAAGGGAGATTTAGAATCTGATATTGGTAAGGCACTTTTGAATTGTGATGATAATGGTCCAGCTATAATGATGATTGTAAACATGACAGTTGATCCAGCAGCAGGTCCTGTTGCAATTGGAAGATTATTTTCTGGAAGAATAAAGGATGGTGACAGGATTCACATTATTGATACTAAAAGAGAAGGAAGAATTCAATCTGTTAACTTTTTCATGGGAAATCAGCGTGAGATGGTAGGAGAGCTGGCAGCTGGAAACATACCTGCTCTTCTCGGTTTAGAACATGCAAGAGCTGGACAGACACTTTCAAGTGTGGCAGGAATTGCAGCGTTTGAAGGAATCCACTATGTATCTGAGCCTGTTGTTCAGATGGCTGTTGAACCAAAGCATCCAAAGGATTTACCAAAGCTTGTAGAGGCTTTGCGTAAACTTACAATCGAAGACCCCAACCTTGTTGTAAAGATAAACGAAGAGAGTGGTGAGACTATTATTGCAGGTATGGGAGTGCTGCACCTTGAGATTGCTACAGCATTGATAGCTGATACAGGAGTTCAGATTGTCACCTCGCAGCCATTGATCAATTACAGAGAAACAATCAGAGCAGCAGCAGGTCCGGTCATGTCAAAATCACCAAACAGACATAACAAGATCCTTATGCGAGTAGAACCTCTTGATGAAAAAATATCCGAGATGATCAGAAATGGTACCCTTAACGAGTACAAAGATACAAAGGAGGTTGCAGAGATCTTAAGAAATGCCGGC
>JACQFM010000144.1 GCA_016200035.1 Nitrososphaerota archaeon | reverse complement strand
AGAGGGCGTACCTACGCCAGAAGATCTTATGAGAATCAAAAATACTGTATACAAAATGATTCCAAAGATAAGGGAGCAAATATTCAAATAATCTAGTCTGACTGCTGCGTCTCGGACTAAAAGTATGCATCAAGACCAGTTTTCGGACTTTGTGATTGTTGTTTTTCTAAAACTCTAGACATTTTTTCTCCCATGTTTTTTGCAGCACTAACCTTTCTCTTTCCAATCCAATAATATGTCTCATCAGATGTATCTTTTGCAATTAGTACAACTAATCTGCCATACTCACGTCTGCCAGTGCGACCTTTTCTCTGAATGTACCTGATAGAACTTGGCACGTTATCAAAAAACACAACAAGGTTAACTTCCGAAATGTCAAGACCTTCTTCCCCAACTCTTGTGGCAATTAGGACCTTATATTCACCATCTCTAAATTTTTGTACTGTTTCGATCTGTTTTTTTTGTTTGAGTCCTGTTTCACCTGCCTTACCTATTAAAAATCCTGCAGGGATTCCTAGCTCAACTAACTTTTTATGTATTATTTCTACTGAATCACGATAGCTTGTAAAGACAAGTGTTTTTCCAGTACTTGATTGCAAAATTTCTTTTAGCTTTATAATTTTGGAATGCTCAATACCTCTTGCTTGAGCTGATTTTGCAAGTCTGATGGCCTTTGCAAAGTTCAAGTCATTTTCAAAAAGATCTTTTATGCCGATGCCTTTCCTTTTCTGGGTCCTTTCACAAAATCTTAAGAACGATGTTATTCCATGTGATTCTAAGACATTTAATGCATGAATAATTCTTATTGCCGTAAAAAGTGGCTTGGCTGCCTTTCTGTTTTGTCTTATAACAAATTCTCTAACGCGTAAAAGTTCTGAGAGTGATTTGTTTTCTGATAAATTGAGACCATCTCTTCGTAGTTCCTTGTAGCGAGAATCTAAGGCCATGCGTATGCAGGTTTGAATTTCTTTCATTTCTGGTGGAAGCTCGACTGTGACCCACTGCGTGTCTGTTTGCTGTATGTATGGTCTTACATCTGGGCTATCTTCTGTTCTTTGAGCAATGCTTGCAATTTTTAACGTACGAAGAATCTCAGTGGCTTTGTCCCTCTCACTTGGAAGTGTCGCGGTCATACCCAAAATTCTAACACTTGTAGCTTTGAAGCGTTCAGCTATGCCAGCATAGGCATAATCACCGATAGTTCTGTGCGCCTCATCAAAAATTAGTAAGTTGAATTGCTCTGGCGAGGCAAGTTGTCTATCTAAATCATTTTTTGTAATTTCTGGTGTGGCACATACCACACTATTGACCCAGGATTTTTTCCTTTTGTTGATAAGATCTTCGCCAGTTATCAGAGTAATGTCATCTATTAGCAGATGATTTTTTAGAAAGGAATAGTGCTGATGAGCAAGAACTCTGGTCGGTGCTAGAAATAAAACACCACCCATTTTTTTTGTCAGGAATTCTGCAATTACTTGTAAGGCAACTGTTGTTTTACCAAGTCCGGTCGGTAAGACAACTAAACAGTTCTCATTTTTCGCTTGATTTGCTAAATTTACCTGATACTCTCTGTATTCTACGGCATTCTTTTTTATTAGCGGGTGTTCAATATACTCAGCAAGCATTAGACATCCTCTTCATCTAGAAAAGTAAAAAGGTTCTTTCAAAACTTTCACATCTATGTATAATATTCTAGCGCTTAAATAGTATGATCGAGTGAGATCAATCTAGTTGTCAATACTTCACCAATCAAGAAACAAAAAAGCTCTAGCCATATTAGTAATGATAGGAATATAGTAGTCACAAATCTTTCAAAAGTCTTGAAAATAGAGAGCCTAACGATAAATCAAAAGAAATTTTTCGCTGAAATGATTGGCACGTTTGTGCTAGTAGTGTGCGCCTCTGGCTCTATTGTATTAGACAATAAACTTCATGGTGTACTAGGTTTACCGTTTATTGCTCTTGCACCTGCTATCGGCGTAGGGCTTATGGTTTTAGCTTTCGCTAAAATTTCAATGGCAAACTTCAATCCTGCCATAACCATTGGATTTTTGATTACAAATCACATACCAAGAAAGCTTTTCACTCTTTATTTTTCAGCAGAAATTATAGGTGCATTTCTAGGAACTTTGTTTGTCAAGTATGCAGTAGGAACACAAGCGAATCTAGGCGCTAATTTTTTCAACCATTCCTACCATATTGCGTTAATTTTTGGCATCGAGGTTTTAGCTACGGCGTTTCTTATGATGGTGATTCTTATAGTTGTTCACACTAAGGGACTGAAAAAAGTAGGATGGATAGCAATAGGTTCTGTTATCGGACTAGATATTTTCTTTTTGTCATTTATTTCTGGTGCCTCCATGAATCCTGTTAGGTCATTAGCACCAGCAATATTTTCTGGCAATCTTAACGATTTGTGGCTATATTGGACGGCAACTTTTGTGGGTGCTAGTATTGTTGCATTTATTTACAAAAAGGCGTTTCTAAAATAAATTTGAAACTTTTACAATTTTAAACAAGATCTTTCAAATCTTATATTACAGCAAATATCAATTCTTTTGTGAAAAGATCTTTTGAGCGGCCTACGTGGGATGAATACTTTATGCTTCAGGCTGAATTAGCCAAACTACGTTCAAATTGTATCACAAGACACGTGGGAGCTGTAATTGTTCGTGATCATAGGCAAATCTCGACTGGATACAACGGAACTCCCCCTGGCGTAAAAAACTGCTTTGAAGGGGGATGTAAGAGATGCTTGCTTAGAATGGAAGGCAAGCTAGAATCTGGTGAAGGACTTGATAGGTGTATTTGCAATCACGCAGAGGCAAATGCGATCATGCATTGTGCTATTTTAGGGGTTGGCTCAGGTACTAGAAATACTACACTATACACAACATTTGTAACTTGTTTAGAATGTAGTAAAATGGCCATAACTATAGGCATAAAACGCATAGTTTGTCTTGGCTCGTACCCAGAAACTGACTACGATCTTCTTAAAGAGGCAGGAATTGAGGTAGCGGTCATTGATAAAAAAAGAATCGAATATTGGATAAAGGTATTACTTGAGGATCCAAAGGCAAACTTGATTCCTACATAGGGTGTAATGCATGCAACAAAACGTTTTGGGTGCAGTGGACGAGGTAACTACTACGATGTCTCCCGCACTACTTGTTTCTGCAACCTATGATAGTCAAAAAAAATCAGCGGTTCTAAAATTTTATGAATCAGAGTCTAAAAAAATTCTCCTTTGGACTGATAACACAGGTCACAAGCCATACTGCTACTCAAAGCTTGATCCAGAAGACTTGAAATTTTTATCAGAAAGAAAAGATGTCATACGACTT
>JACQFM010000143.1 GCA_016200035.1 Nitrososphaerota archaeon | reverse complement strand
TACTTCGACCATCCCATGCATACTTGGTCCAACAATTTCTGGAATCTGATCTATGTCTGGCTCGTCCCAGTAGTGAATAAACCTTCCAAAGTGCTTTTCATAACCTTTCCCAAATTCTTTAATCTCTACTTTGAAATCATTCTTTGAAAATGGGTTCATGTTATCAAACGTGCCATCAATCAAATTATTGAAAAATTGTCCAGCATGGCCATCAATTTCGGGACCAATGCCACCAAGCTCACCTTCTAAAACTGCATACAGTCCGTACTCGTCAATCTTTTTAGGATCATAATTGTATTGCCATGTTCCAGAAGCTCCTGCAATAACCTTTGCCTTGCTGCCAGTTTTTTTCTTTGCCTCGTTGATTTTCATGTGAAGTTCTCTACAGTAAAATTCATCATAGGACATTTGCTTGCGCCCATAAGTGAAGGTCATAGTTACCGGTCCCATCCCAAGTGGGTCCATCTCGTGGGTTCCGACAACCTGGGTCTCCGGACCAATGAATTTGTCCACATGGTCAGGATGCGCTACCACGATATCCTCTCTCTTAAAGCCGTCACGCAAAAGCGCAGCTTCTACCTTTCTGATTCCATATGGAGCATACCTTGCGATGCCATTCTTATGGCCAATTGGATTACAGATAAAATCAAATAATATTTTTGGAGTGACCTGATTCCTAAAAAGAAAATACCAGATGCTGCTTTTTGATCTATTCGGGTCAATTGCTGGTGCACACCCAAAGAAGGTGGCAAGAGATATCCCGCGATATGGAGACATCAGAGTACGATCTGCAGTTAATACAATTTTTGGGTGCCCCACTTTTTACTCCTTGTCAGAGTTCTTAGGGGCATTCATTTTAAGTTTTCCTGTATATACAGACATACCTAGTAATTTTCAATGATTCCTGATTTGTTTCTGTGCGTATATCCAAATTCTTTGTTTGAGAGAAGATATTTGCCATCAAATACCGTACCGTCATGACAGACAAGTTCCTCCTTGATACAACAACTTCCACATATTCCTATTCCACACTTCATCATTCTCTCAAGGCTTGCCTGAACGAAAATCTTTTTTGAAGATGCTAGCTGAACAACTTTGTACATCATCTTTTCTGGACCACAAGTATAAACTGCATCAAATTTTTTTTCAAAGATGAGTTTTTCCATTACGTCTGTAACAACACCTGCGGTCCCATACGAGCCGTCCTCTGTTGTAACAATAACTTGATGTTTATTATTTGCAAGAATCTGATTTGCCATTTTTTCAAAAAATACTTCTTTTTTTGTATTTGATCCTATCAATACGGTTACATTATCATTTTTTTTTAGAAAAGTCAGAAGACGCATCAATGGAACTAGTCCAGTGCCACCTCCTACAAGCAATAGGTTTCCTTGCCTTATCGCAAAAGAGTTACCGTATGGTCCCCTAACTCCAATATACTCACCTACCTTTACTTCGTACAATGATGTTGACGCCACACCCCGTTTTCTTATTGTAAAAGCTGCCCTGCCTTTCTCTAAGTATACCATTACACTCATTGGCAGCTCATTTACGCCGGGGATCCAAACCATGGCAAACTGTCCTGGCAATACTGCAGAAAGAACGTCGTCCGAAAAAACAAGTGTTCTTACTGTTGGAGTCTCTTCTATTACTTTTTCAATCTTTACCATTGTGGGTTTATCAAAATCTCTTTGCAATTCCAACCATCTCGCTTATCTTTGAGAATCTCTTCTTTTCCATATACTTGGATATGCCATCATTAATTTCTGAAAATACTCCAATCCATTTCTCACCAATCACGCTGCCAATCTGTACAGCGCTTGAACCAGCAAATATGAACTCGATTGCATCTTTCCAATCAGAAATTCCACCACAACCAATTATTGGGATGTTAAACTTGGATGATATTTCATAAACGCATCTTACAGCAATTGGTTTTATAGCAGGTCCAGAAAGACCTCCAATTTTGTTGCTAAGAATTGGTCTTGCAGTCTCTACATCAATTGCCATGGCACGCAAAGTGTTTATCGCAGTTATTGCATCAATTCCTGCTTCGCAAGCAGCTTGAACTGTATCAAGATAGTCAGATGAGCCAAGACCTACCTTTGCAATTACTGGAACTTTAGATTTGGATTTTACCGATTTTACTATTTTTTTCACAAGCTCAGGATCATCACCTACTTCAAGACCAACTTTTTCTACGTGTGGGCATGACAGATTAAGTTCGTAACCCAAAATTTTTGCATCTTCAAATTGCTTTATCATGAAGGTAAAGTCCTCTTCAACAGAGCCCACCAAGCTTACAATTATTGGAATTGTCTTATTGGAAGAGATCATTTTTGCAAAATACGGAGCGCCTGGGTTTGAAAGTCCCACAGCATTAAGGTATCCTGCCTCCACACCTATTACAGTAGGGTTGACATAGCCTTCCCAGGGTTCTTTGCTTAAGGATTTTGTAACAAGTGCGCCTGCACCTGCTTGATAAAGCCTAGCAAAAACATCAAGTGAGATTCCAAGAATGCCAGAGGCCAACATGGTCGGTCTTTCAAGCCTTATCGACCCTACTTGAGTGTAGATGTCAGGTTTCACTTCTGATTATAAAAAATTGTTCTCATATAACAGTTCATGTATAATTTCAACCCATAGAATGTTACCTTTTTTAGTGAGAGTGTGCGAGAATTTGGAGTATGCATTTTGTTATTTTAACTGAATTAGGAGTGGCAGTCTTTGATGAAAACAAATGTGTAAAATCTATTCCGTTTTCTGATCCCGCTACAGACTACGTTGATATTAAAGAAGAAAGAGCGGCCATCAGCATACTTCAGGAATTTCTTTCAAAATTAGGTAGCTCAATTGTTGTTAGTGATTTTTCGTTGTTGAAACTGTTGAAAAAAAATTCAATAGAGGGTGAACTAATGGAAGATGCAAAGATAGAACACATTCAAACATCGAAGCTAAGAGTTCTTGTTGATTCAGGTTTTGCAAAAGATGAAGCTGACGCAAGAGAGAAGCTTAGAAACTTTGCCGTTCAACTTTCTTCCTCCAAGGTAACAGAAACATCAGAGAGCCCAGACCTACACATAATTCAGACAATAAGCACTCTAGACGAGGTTGATAGAATAATAAACGGCCTAAGTTCAAGACTCCGAGAATGGTATGGGTTACATTTTCCCGAGCTAGATAATCTTGTGGACAGCATAAACGGATATTCAAAGATAGTATTGGGCGGCAAAAGAGATGATTTAACAGAAAAGGTGTATCAAGATGCTGGTTTTCCTGAAACAAAGGTTGAGATGCTCTCCCTTGTACAAAAGAAGAGTAGAGGAGGTAAGATATCAGACGAAAATCTTGCCATTGTCCAGACTCTTGCTAAACAAATTTTGGAGCTTTTTGATTTGAGAAATACTTTGGAAAAACATGTGGAATCTCAGATGGAAAAAATAGCACCAAACCTGGCTGGAATACTCGGCTCCGCAGTAGGTGCCAGAATACTTGCCAAGGCAGGAAGTCTGAAGAGACTTTCTTCCATGCCAGCAAGTACCATACAGGTTCTTGGGGCAGAAAAGGCACTCTTTCGTTCCCTCAAGACCGGTTCTCAACCGCCAAAGCATGGCTTGCTTTTCCAACACACCTTAGTGCATGCAGCCCCCCGCTGGCAGCGTGGAAAGATTGCCAGAGCCATTGCCACAAAGGCTGCAATTGCATCCAGAGTAGATGTCTTTGGTAAAGGAAAGAACCAAATGCTGTTTGACAAACTAAACGTAAGGATTACCGAGATAGGTGAAAAATACAAAGAACCAACTGAAAAGGAACCTATTAGGGTTCAGCAGCGCAGTAACTTCCGAGATAGTAGAAATCAAAGACGATTTGGAGATAGCCAAGGGCAGAGAGATAGAATAAAAAAAGAATGGAAGAAAGGAAAACGAAGAAAGTTTGGAAAACGAAGAAGGTAATATTTTCTGGGTTAAAATAGACGGCGAAAAAAAACTTGCAACATTAAATCTTGTCCCTGGCAACCAAGTCTACAAAGAAAAACTAGTCAAGATCAAAGACGAAGAATTCAGAGCCTGGGATCCCTTTAGAAGCAAGCTTGCAGCCGCAATAATGAATGGTCTTGAGTTCCTACCAATTATTAGAAAATCAAAGGTTCTTTATCTTGGTGTCTCAACTGGCACTACTGCAAGTCATGTATCCGATATTGTAGGTCCAAGTGGAATAGTTTTTTGTGTGGAACACACAAGTAGAGTTGCTAGAGATTTTTTGGATAGAGTTGCTTCTCTTAGATCAAATATAGTTCCAATACTACAAGACGCAAGAAGCCCGAAACAATATTTTTCAGTCTATGGAGTAGTAGATGTTGTCTATGTTGACATCGCACAGCCAGACCAAACAGAAATCGCCATTCTAAACTGTAATACATATCTAAGAAAAGGAGGTTATCTCATGCTTGTCATTAAAACAAGAAGCATAGACGTCACAAAAGAGCCAAGTCACATAATACGAAATGAGATCAAAAAACTAGGTTCCAACTTTCAATTAATTCAACAAATTGATCTTCACCCGTATGATAAGGATCATGAAATAGTTATTGCAAAATATTTAGGCTAAGTAATTTTGTTTCATTAAGATCCTCACTGGCTTCCAGCTTGCCCGTACAAATTG
>JACQFM010000138.1 GCA_016200035.1 Nitrososphaerota archaeon | reverse complement strand
TGCGTCGTCAATTCTTTTCCTATTTTTAAGAATAAGACAATAGAAGCAAACTGTTGCACATGCAAATCCAATTATTACTGAAGCCCAAACACCAACAAATCCTGACGCTGGCGTAATTGCTACAAGTCCTGCTACTGCACCAGAGCCTGCACCAACAGCGCTTGTCTTTCCAGTATGAGCCCAGCTCAAAAACATCCACCACATTGCAGCAACAGCGGTAGCCAAGTTTGTATTCTGGAAAGCCTCAGTTTCCAAGAAACCCGCAAATCCTGCACTTCCCGGATTGAAGCCAAACCATCCATACCATAGCAAGATTGCTCCTAACATAAACAACGGAATTGAGTGTGGTTCAAATGGTGCCTTGCCATAACCTAAACGTCTACCCAAAAACATTGCACTTGCTAATCCCGAAAATCCTGATGTTATGTGGATAACTGTTCCACCTGCAAAGTCCTCAGCACCAAGATTTGCTAACCATCCTAACGCAGTTCCTTGACTTCCAAGTGACCAATTCGCATGACCCACAATATCGTAAATGAATGTTGCCCATAGAACCGTAAATATCATAAATGCACTCATCTTTACTCTATCAGCATATCCTGCAATTGTTAGTGCTGGCGTAATGGCTGCGAACATGAGCTGGAACATTACGTATGCAATGTGAGGAATAGTAGGAGCATAAACGTCTGCAGGTGCATTGTGAAACACATTATTCAAACCAACCCAGTCAAGGTTACCAATAAATCCAAATGAATCTGCGGACGGACCAAACATTATCGAGTAACCATAAAGGACCCACTGAATACTAACGATAGCATAAACTAGAAAATTCTGCAAAATAACAGTTAATGCGTTTTTTCTTCTTGTTAAACCACCATATAAGAAACCAACACCACCAGGAGTCATTATCATGACGAAGGATGCTGCAGCGTACATGAATGTCGTGTCACCTGGATCAATGCATGGCGCTGAACTACCTCCAAATGAGCCAGTACCTGGTGGCTTCATTCCTTGATCGCAATGGAATTCAGTTGTTGCATTTGGGTCAGCGAGTTTATTTAGCGCGCCAAATTGTCCATACGCGGTTCCAATTGCGTAGGAACCCGAAAGACCAACAATTAGGCTAGCTAAAACAAAGACCATCGTCCATTTTTGCTTACTATTCAAATGCAATGATGGACCAGCTAATTTCCCCAACATTCCACACGAACTCTGAGTTACAACTATAAATAGTATTTTATGCAAAAAATTTTTTTTTATGATATTATATTTAATAGCTCGATCTGCCAAATTTTAGATGTTGTTTATTTCAAACTTTCCTACACATGTTAAAAATTAATTGCAATTTTGCTTTCTATATTTGTTCCAGATTTCTTCAAAATTTATTTAAGTAAATCTAATATACTAGCCTTTAGATAAACATGATAATGGCAGAAGCTAGTATGGCAATTTTCTATGCATCTGCAGGATTTCTTGCTATTGTAACGGCAATACAGTTTGCAGAAAGGGCACATAGATACAATAGGTTAAGAGAGAAGAAGCATGCAGGCACTTACGGATTCGAGTACGAAGCAACTTCGACAGCATCAAGCTAAGAAAATAAAAGATTATATTTTATTTTAAGAGTAGAGAAGTTAAGGTAGACTTTGGACAACGTGAGATAAATTAATTTGGGTAGGAAGATCATGTAGGAAGATTATGAGAATTAACATCGAAAGTGATGAGCGTATTGTTGCATCCTTACCAAAAGTTTGGCAAAATGAAGTTGGATTTAGAGGTTTTTTCAGCAAAAGCAGAGAGGGGCTCCTCACTCTAACAAATAAGAAAATTGTTTTTGTACCGCAGTTTTTCTTTGCTACATCAAAAGAGAGAGAAAGATACTATGGTGAAGATAAAGTCAAAGTAACACAAATCAAGGGATATTCAGAAACCCAGCTTGATGAGGATATTACAAAAAATGAAAAAAGTTTGCTGATTCCTTTAAAATCGGTAGTAAGTGTTGAAAGTGTGACACTGCGAAAGGTAAATTTTCTAAGAATAAAATTTACTACCGAAAATAAGACAAAGACGTATGATTTTGGAATAACTAAAAGTGTCACAAATTATCCTATAAGACAGCCTTTACTTTTCTATAGTGTAGACTGGACGGAATGGATAAATTTGATAAAGACGTTTTTGTGAAAATTGTTCTCAGCCTTTTTGAATAAAATCATAAATTATGATTTTTATAATATGTAATTCTAATCGAGGTTCTTTTCTGTACGGTTAATTTGTCTTGACATTAGAACAGTGGAGTCATCTGCTGCTTCAGATTCAGTTAGAAATTTTACGTTGGTGATTCTTTTTTTCTGTCTGAAAACCTCCAGTTCATACGAGTTGTCTTTTCTTATATACAAAGCCAATCCAAGATAAGCTGCTCCATCATAATCATCCTTGAATCTTTTGTAATTTTCTGACGTCTTGAGCCTTTTGAGAAACATCCAATTTGTTTCCAAAATTCTAGATTGGCCATAAAGAACGAATTCATATGAATCATCATTTTCGACAAATCTTAGCATAATCTCATCATCTGGCCACCATTTTATGATCTTTTTCCAAACGTCACCAATGGCTTTCCTCTTATCAAAAACCAATAGTGCGGTGGGACGTGCATCATAAATATAGCCCAAACCCATAAAGTCTTCAAATAATTTTATCTCGGTTTCGCTCAATTCGATCTTGAAAGTCTTTTGTTCTATTTAATGATGCGCAATTTTTACGGCTTGGTATTCTTATATATGACAAATTGACTTTTTTGATTATTGCGAGAACCCAAAATTAAACCAATAAAAGAAATCTTCAAGATGAGTAAGAAGGAGCTTATTGAATATCTAAAACAATCTGAAATTTCAATGCGGCCAACAGATTCTATTAAGGTCATACCCTTCCAACATGGCACTAAGATACTGTTTTACCATAAAAATAAAACCAAACCCTACAAGACTCGTGTATATCTATCAAAAATTGAGGAAATCGACCTGTTACGTTAATTTCAATAATTAGATAACATAGCGTGTACGAACGGATTTTGAATTCTATAAAAAATATTTATTGAGTTAGAAAATAGAATCTTTTTGTTTTAACTCGCGCCACTTTCCACGAGCCCAGAATCCCCATTTCTGTTTGTCCTCAGATGGGTAGTAACATTTCTCACTATAGGGACATGCCACGCATCTTTCCGATGGTTCTAGAGCTGGAACTACATTATTTCTCAGCAATGTGTTGAGAATGCGGGCTCTTCTGAAAGTCTCCTTTAAGAGTTTCTCACTTTTTGGAACAATAAATTCCATCTCATTTCCTTCCTTGTCAAAGTAAATTATAACACCCTCTTCCTTCTTGAACATGTGCAAGTAGGTGTTTAATTGCATAAAGTGTTCTGCATACGGCATTTCTGGCAGCTCATCCGGTGTACTCCTAAATATCATAACCACGTCATCCTCAACCCTATCAGCACGACCAACCAATTTTACATTAGATCCTGCGTCAATTTGTCCTTCCATTGGTTTTTCCAATATGCTGAGCGCGCCTTTCTCAATTATTTTCGACATCATCTGTTTGTGGGTTCGCTCTGCTGGCTCCTTTCTATCAAGATAAGCACTTCGAAGGCAACCACTTGCTTCATCTATTGAGATCTTACTTTCGTCACCCAAGTTCGGATTTATGGCAGCAAATACTTGTTCTATTACATCATAGACATCTACTTTGGCCGGCGAATCACTGGCAGCTCTATAGTTCTCGATACCTTCTTTGATTTTACTTCGAACCTTTTCAACAATTTCTTCTTTCTGTACTTTAGCTTTCGTCCCAGTCATGCCAAACGAACTCTGGGTTTCAACTATAAATAGTATTTTATGTCAAAATTTTTTTTTTATGATATAGTATTAAATTACATCATCCAATAGATCTGATTATTCTGATATCACAAAATAATCACCTGTTGTACCATTTTTCAGTATATCATAATTTTGAAGAATTTGTTTTAGTAATACTTTAATAAAAGCAATCCTTATCCGCTTTTGGGTTAAGATTTATGAAAAGAATAGAAGCGATAGTCCCACAAGGAACTACCGAAGACACTGCCAGAGAGTTAATGAAGTTGGGTATTA
>JACQFM010000137.1 GCA_016200035.1 Nitrososphaerota archaeon | reverse complement strand
ATGAAAACTTTCAAGGCAAATTTTGCGTGGTTTGATGGTAAGTTCGTAAGAACAGAGGATGCAAGAGTTTCCGTGATGACTCATGCCATTCACTATGGAACATCTATTTTTGAGGGATTGCGTGGTTACTGGAATGCAAAAAATCTTAACATCTTTAGACTTGATGATCATATTAGGCGATTTAGGAATTCTGGCAAAATTTATTCGATTTCATTAAGATTTTCTGATAAGGAGATATCAAACGCAATAATTGGCCTATGCAAGAAAAATGAAGTAAGGCAGTCCTGTTATATCCGACCTTTTTATTTTGTTGGAGAGTACGGAATAAACTTGAACGTTACAGAAAAGGCCCCTTCCCATATGGCAGTAGTTTTGTTACAGTTTTCGGATCTCTTTAACAGAAATGGAATAAGAGCCGGAGTATCTTCATGGAGACGGATTCATGACGTCTCCACTCCAACCTTTGCTAAGATGGGCGGGAATTATTTGAATTCAATTTTAGCTACACAGGAAATCAAACGTAATGGCTTCGATGAGGCCATAATGCTCGATCAGTTGGGAAATGTGAGTGAAGCTCCAGGTGAAAACATCTTTTTGGTACGAAACGGCAAGGTTCTGACCCCATCTTTCAGCTCTTCAGCGCTTGAAGGAATAACAAGGGACTCTGTCATAAAACTTGCTCATGACTTAGGATATGACGTAATAGAAAGAGAAATTCCACGGACTGAGATGTATCTTGCTGATGAAATTTTTCTCACAGGAACTGCCGCTGAGATCACCCCCATCATTGCTGTAGACGCTAAAAAAATTGGAACAGGGCATGCTGGAAAGATAACAAAGTGCATACGTTCAGTCTATTCGGATATAGTGATGGGTAAGAACAAGAAATACTCTCACTGGATAACATCGGTGTATTAGCTTGAAAGTTGTTCAAATAGGGACTGGTGGCTGGGGTAAAAATCATGCCAGAATACTTTCGCAGCTTGGTGTTCTCAGTGCAGTTTGTGATGCTGATCCTACACGAGCAAAAGAGTTTGGAACAAAATATTCTGTAAATCATTATTCTTCTGTTGATTCTCTTTTAGAGTCAGAAAAATTTGATGCGGCAATCGTAGCCACTCCAACATCAACCCACTTCTCAGTGGCCACTCTACTATTGCAACAAAAGAAAAATGTTTTCGTAGAAAAGCCAATGACTTACTTATCCCATGAAGGGGAAGATCTTCTGAAACTTGCCAAGAAGAACAAAGTTATTTTGACATGTGGCTATATTGAGAGATTCAACCCAGCAGTTGCCTTGGTAAAAGAGTACGTAAAGTCCAAAAAATACGGCGAGCTCATAATGCTTGAATTTCATCGCGAAAGTAGGATGCCTCCTCACATAAAGGATGTAGGAATAATTTATGATACTTCTGTACATGACATTGACACAGCTATGTGGCTTTTCGATGATACACCAGAAGTAGTTTTTGCAAGATCAGGCAAGATAAGACATGAACATGAAGACTTTGCGACCATAATGCTTGGCTTTAAAGAAAATAGGGTCGCAGTTATCTCATCAAACTGGATAACTCCCACAAGGGTGAGAAGATTTAACGCTGTATGTGGTGACGCAATAATTTCTTCTGATTTCATTTCACAAGAAGTAAAGGTTGAAACAAATAATGGAACTGAAATTCCAAGAAAGGAAATAGAGGAACCATTGCTTTTGGAAATCAGAAATTTTCTTGCATCTGCAGAAGGTAAGGAAAAAATATTGGTAGAGCCAGAGCAAGCCGTAAACACAACAAAGATTGCTGAAGCAGCACTTTTATCTAGTCAAAAAGGAACTCCGATTTATCTAGATCTAAAATGAATAAAAAAATGATAGAAATTCTGGCTTGCCCTATAGACAAGCATTTTCCACTTGAAGTTTACGAAACCAAGTCTAAGGATCAGATTATATCAGAAGGGGCCATCTACTGTTCAAAATGTGCTAGGTTCTATCCAATAATAGAAGAAATTCCGATAATGTTACCAGATGAATTAAGGGATAAGAATCAGGATATAGAATTTTTGAAAAGGAGTCAGTCAGCCTTACCGGAAAAAATAACAAAGTACGCATTACCTTGGCACTTGTGATAACTTTGGTGAAAAATTTTATCTCAAAGAAAGCAAAGATTGGAAAGAACGTTAGAATATGGCATTTTGCTTATGTGGGTGACAATGCAGAGATAGGAGACAATGTGAAAATTGGCTCACTTGCACATATTGATTATGGTGTAAAGATAGGAAAAAATACCATGATAGAGGGAATGGTCTACATTCCTCCCCTTTCACGCATAGGAAAAAATGTCTTTATCGGTCCTGCAGCCGCCCTTACAAATGACTCCTATCCTCCAAGCAAGAAGCTCGTAGGTGTAACCATAGAAGATGGAGCGATCATAGGTTCTAGCGCAGTAATTAGGGCAGGAGTAACTATTGGCAAAAATAGTGTTGTAGCTATGGGAGCAGTAGTCACAAAAAATGTTCCTTCAAACACCGTTGTTATGGGTGTTCCTGCCAAGCGCAGATATTCAAGAAAAGAGTATGATAAAAAGAAGATGATGTGGGAAAAAAGTTAATGTTTAATCTGTCTACGAAAGATCCAATTCTTTATTTTTGAAAGAACATAAACCCAAATTGCTACAAATGTTATAGCAATAATAGCTTTTACTATAGAGGAATAAAATAATGGAGGTTCCAGTGTTAGGTAGCCTTGTATCTTTATTGATTCTGAAATTGTGACCAATAATACACATCCTGCAATTATTAATATCCACATGATAAAAATGAACAAAAAAATTTGAGACCCCTTCATATCTTCACGACCGTCATAAAAGCAGTAATAATTGTTAAAAACGCAGAAAAGATAGCTAGTTTAAAGATAAAAAATCCAATTTCCTTTTCTGTCATTGGACCCTTCGCTACGATCAGCCTTACAAGAGTAATAGGTGCGTCCTTTTCGTTTGTAGCTGCAAGTTTATAGTCTTCTGTATGTGTAACAGGATTTTTTATTTGCCTATGTTCTACTATTCGTTTCATACTTGACAAGAATAGAAATGAATTTACAACTGCCGGTAAAATTGCGACTGCAGCTATTATCTCAACATGGCCGACTATTGCTATCACACCATACATGGCTCCTAGGGTTAAAGCGCCAGAATCACCTGGAAATATTCTGCTAGGAAATTTATGATACTTGTAAAAAGCAAGAGAGACGAATATTAAAGGAAGGCTTGCAATCGCAATTTCATAATTTTGTGTAATAAAAAGTGATAAGGTGATTGCGCATCCTGCAATTACCATAAAACCACTTGCTACTCCATTTAGAACATCTATCGAGTTAACTGTATTACCAGTAATTGGTATTATGAAAATAATTATTGGAATTGATAGTAGAGGAATGGTTGCGTGGCCAATGATAGGGAATGAAAGAGTTGGCTGGTATGCACCAAGCAAAATAATGGGTATTGTTGCCACAGCAAGACCTAACGGCTTGAACCAACCTCCACGAGTTTTCCTGTCATCTAGCACACCGACTAGAAAAGCAATAGATGTTGTTGCAAGAATTGCTATTATCTCTACTTTAGGAAAAAAGACATATAGTACAAGTTCAGACGCTATAATTCCCATAATTATAGATGGGCCGCCCGGCCTTGGCACCATCTGTCCATTGAGTTTATTGTAATCTCTAACTGTGAGATTTTTTCTTTCTAGCACTTTTATAAGAAAAGGAATGCTTATGTAAACTGAAAAAAATGCGATAGCCGAGACCAGTATAGCTGGAATTATTTGATCCGGCATTATGATACCTTTTTTAGTTGTGTCTTTATATTTTCCGCAACCGATAGACCTATTTTTTCAATTTTTGCTAGGTTGTCAAGTGATATTTCGGACAAATCATGAAGATTCTTTATCCCATTTTTGTAGAGTGCTCTTGCACGTATCCTGCCTATACCTCTTATCTTTACTAACTCGACAAGTTCTTCCTTTATTCCGTATGTTATTCTCTGTCTTAATACACTTAGTTCATCTAGGAGGTTATCACGTTTCTCTAGCTTTGCAAGTTCGTATAGTGAATATGCCAACCAATCAACATTGTCCGTCATCCTGTGCATATCACCAGACTCTATTCCCAAATTATCTGAAAGAGATATCTCGCTTGACTCGTTTATCCACGAATGCATAGCAAGTAGACTTCGTGAACAGTCATACTCTGAAATATTTTCAATAAGCTCTGACACATTATTCTCTAGTAGTGTTCCTACTGTTTCGTAGTCTTTATTTCGTAAGGAGAATTTAGGAAAAAAGTCTTCTGAGTTTGTTATCAGGTGTAAAAATCCAAGAGTGTGTTTTCTACCTTTAGAAGTCTTGTGCAAGGCCTTCCTAAAGTAGACAGCAGTTAGTGGATCAATGTATAGCATAGAAGTCTTTTTTCCAAATTCTGTCGCTACAAACCTTTCCCCTTTTTCGATGATTAATTCTTCCAAATTAAGATAATCAAGAGTGATTTGTATTTT
>JACQFM010000139.1 GCA_016200035.1 Nitrososphaerota archaeon | reverse complement strand
TCTTCAGATTCATGACGCGGTTTTTGTTCGGTCTGAGAATATGTGCTTTCAGTGATCAATAAATCAATCTCACCTATATCTAAATCTGCTTCACGTAACATCCTGGAACCATTCGGATTAATATCTCCAGTATAATAGAGCCTCTTCTTTTCAGATTCTGCAATCACTGCACCACCACCTATCACATGTCCAGATTCACGTAGTTCAAATGAGGAGCTGCCAAACTTTATTTTTTCACCATATCCAATTTCCTTAGAATGCACCATCATGTTTGCGACTTCCCGCATTTCGAAGGGAAGAAAATTTTTCTCAAGCCTGAGCATATCTTCGATTAAAAGCCTAGACAAATCAAAAGTTGGAGGAGTCGCATAGACGTCAATCTTACCATTTACGAAAAATGATGGCACAAAGCCAGAATGGTCAAGATGCGCGTGAGTTATGACAACGGCATCTATATCCCTTGGTTTCACATGCATTGGGAAGAGAGGCTCTTTACCCAAAAGGATACCGTAATCCAACAGGAAACTTGCATCTTCACAATTAACTAGAAATGCTGAGCG
Source organism: Nitrososphaerota archaeon (assembly GCA_016200035.1). Classification (GTDB taxonomy): domain Archaea; phylum Thermoproteota; class Nitrososphaeria; order Nitrososphaerales; family Nitrosopumilaceae; genus JBBDNF01. The sequence continues at coordinate 7,475 of JACQFM010000139.1, read as the reverse complement.
ACCTACCTCTTGGGCCGCGCCAAGAACTTTAATCTGCAAGAATTCAAAGTTTCTTACAAGTACCTTTAAACGTTTTTTAGTGATTTCATAAACAATGTCATTATATTAACTGGATAATTTACAAAAGACTTAATTAGATCCAATAAAGATGATCTGTCCATGGGTAGAACCTTTGAACAATGGTGGAACACTATCCCAAAAGACCTTCGAGACAAAGTTCGAAAAGGTGACGAGGGAAACAAACCATTACTAAATCAGATAAATTGGGTTTGGGTGTATAACATGATGAATCAAAAGGGTGATCTAAATCCTTCATCCGCTGAATTACTCGACTGGATAACTAGCGGTCAGGTAGATGCGATCCGTCAGACTAAAAAGTAGCAAAACATTTCACTACTCTCTTTTTGTTTTTTAATCTTCAGAAGTTATTGCAAAAATTGTATAACAGGGTTATGAATTTTACATATGGTTTAAATAGCAACCGCAACATGATCAAAAATAGTGAAATAAATGCCAATAGCAATACTTCCAGACAATGATGAACAAAGATGTATAGGCTGCGCACTGTGCGTAGAAATCTGTACTTCTCTTGGTCCAGATGTACTTCGTGTCAAGCCCGTAGAGGGTTGGAAGAGAGGAAAAGCATTCGTCTTTTATCCAGAAAGATGTATCTCAGATGGTGCATGCATCGGAGTTTGTCCAACAAAGTCGATATTTTGGATGAGGCCAATGATATACACATCTGGTCAGCCAGTTCCTCTCCACAAGAACGGAGTATTTGTCAAAGGCTGGGCAGAAGACGCCGCTCTGTAAGCGGGTTCTGTTCGCACTCTTTTTTATTATTTTTAATTAATTTTAAAGTAACTTATCCGAGTTTTTTTTGGTAGCATTTTTGCGTAAAATTTTAGGAAATCATTTTCTTGTAAGTATATAGTTTTAAAATTATTTTTAGAGAAAAATTCCTTCCATGTTCTCATGAATTCAGGAAATTCGGTGGGACTAAACTCCATTCTTGGCATCACATATTGTGCGGCTGGATATAGATCAGAAATTTCAAGTGGGATTAGACCAAGAAAGGGACTAAATTGACAAAATTGGACTTGATTCAGTCTTTTTATAAATTTCTTCTTTAATTCATTATATTCTCTAGAAAGGTAAAATGGCCTCGTTGTACCATCTGATACTATGACGACAGTTTCTTTCTTTGATTTGAATTTTCGTACTATGTTATGATATGAAATAACCTCGGGACGGAATTGATCCTCTCTCGAAAAGAGAAAGACGGCTTTTTCTTTGAATCTTGGGGTACTATTTTTAAAATAATTAAAATTATCGGTAAATACATCAATCGTCTCAAAAAGCTTTGGATGCGACCTTAACTTCTTAAGAGCATATTCCCACAGCCGGCCATCATGAATTGCTTGTTTTACTCTTTCTACTTCATTCTTAATAGCATACAGGTTGTGCAAAGCTAGTTGGTTTATTTTATCTTCATTTTCTAAGGCTTGTATTTCTTTCGGAGAATATTTAGTGCAAACCTCACAATTACAGGAAAAATATGATACTTGATCAATTTTCATTGTTACATCCTCGGTAATATAACGGCCATTTTTTGCATAAAGCATGTAGGACGCGGAATCAAATGTATCACATCCAAGTGCAACAGCAAGTGGAATTGTCATTGGATGCCCAGCACCAAAGAGATGTAGTGGAACAGAATCCGGTATTATTTTTTTTGCGGTAATTATCATTTTCGCAAGCATCTTGTATTCATATGATTTCATGAATTCAACCGGACTACCTAAGGCAAGCATTTCAAATCCATCCTCAACGAGATCTCTGGTTGATTGTTTTACAAGATCAAAATGTTCACCCCCCTGGATAGGTCCGACCCAAATCTGCCCATTTTTTTTTCTGTTAAGTAAAGTTTCTTTTGAAATTTTTAACGTGTGCTCAACATACGATCGTGCTTTTCTTTTAGAAAGACCATAACCAGTTGGTCTGTCAAGGGGGATAACTATATCTGCTAAAATATCTTGCTCAAACTTAGCTATGTCTTTATAATTTACATTGACTTTACCATATTCGAGCACTTGGTACCCGCCAGAATCTGTCATAATCGCCCCATCATAATTTATTATGTCATGAATGCTGCGTTTGTTTGTCTCCATCCCATAATTTTTTAACGCAATGTACGCGTTAGTAATGATTAGTTCAAAGCCCATCTCTCTCATCTTTTTTGGGCTAATAGATTGCTTTACAGGATGCACTACAGGTACATATGCAGGAGTTTCAACCCTACCATGATTCGTGTGTAATATGCCTATTCTCCCTGCAAGGTCGCTTTTCCTTATTTCAAACATTTTACATAACCATCAAATCCTACGTTATTTGAAGTTAGTAGGGAAAAAATCGCTTTAGGTCATTCTTATCTGCTATCATACCAAGCCAATCTACCTTATCTTCCTGCAAATTACCCACTTGAAAGAGAGTCTCTATTTTTTTAACAACCGAAGAAACAGATTTCGAGGTGGTATCAATCTGAAAAGTTTTATCACGACCAAATTCACGTGATGCATCATAGTAGGTAACACCAAGTATTTCACTCCCTAGATTTTCAATAGATTTTTGTTGAGAATAATTTCTTTTTCTATATATGGAAATAAGTTCGTACGGGCTTCTTCTTAGGATTACAGCTATATCGACATTTTTTCTTGACACCACATATGGTGCCAGATGTCCAACAACTAACGAGTTTTCTGTAATCTCCTTTGCAAGAATTTTTTTTAATATTATTATGTCTACATCTAACGTTTCATATTTTTTTTCAAAAATACCTGAGTTAACTGCTATTTTGTTTATATCAATAAGGTCAAGATGTAGTCTCTTAGCTAACTTTTTTCCTACAGTATGCTTACCCACTCCAGGACTACCAGTTATTACCTTTGACATCATATACTATCGAAACGATTCAGATTAAACAATTTCTGCAATACTACTAATAAGAGCATCAGTAGATAGTTTGCCATGCAAATTGGGCTTCTTGGAAAGACAAATGTCGGAAAATCAACTTTTTTCTCGGCTGCAACTGAAACTACTGCGCAGATAGGGAATTATCCATTTACAACCATTGAACCTAACATCGGAATTGCATACGTGAAAACAGAATGTGCATGTAAACATTTCAAAATAGATCATATACATCCTTTGTGTTTTAAGGGAACTAGATTCATTCCAATTAAGTTGATTGATGTTGCAGGCTTGGTTCCTGGAGCTCATGAAGGTAAGGGACTAGGTAACAAATTTTTGGATGACGCCAGACAGGCCGAAGCTCTAATTCATGTAGTGGATATAGCTGGTTCTACAGATATTCAAGGTCATCCCGTTCCTTCAGGCACTCATGATCCAGATGAAGATGTGAAGTTTGTTGAAGAAGAATTTGATCAATGGATGAAGCAGATTTTGCAACGCGAGTGGCAAAAGTTGATTAGAGAAATGGAGAGTAAAGACGCGAAACTTATTCAAGGGATCGTACAGCGATTCAGTGGCCTTGGCATTAAAGATTACGACGTGGAAATTGTAATTCAGCACTTGAATCTACAAATAAAGAAACCAACAGCTTGGACAGATTCAGACTTGACGTCATTCATAAAGGAATTAAGAAAAAGATCAAGGCCCATTATCATTGCTGCAAACAAAGCCGATCTGTGCAAAGATTTGAGCATAATAAGCAAGCTGAAAAAGGAAAGACCGACGATTGCATGTAGCGCAGAAGCAGAGTTGCTCTTAAAAAAAGCCTCTAAGAACGGTTTGATCGATTATTCGCCTGGTGAGAAATTCTTTAAAATAAAAGTGGGCGTCACTTTAAATCAGCAGCAACAAAAGGCCTTGGATCTTGTAAAGACAGTCCTATCAAAAATAGAGACTACTGGTGTGCAAGAGGTTTTAAATGCTGCCTGTTTTGAACTCCTCAAACTTATTGTTGTATATCCGGTAGAAGATGAGGCAAAACTCTCAAACAAGAATGGGGAAGTTTTACCTGATGCAAAACTCCTGCTTCCAAACGCTACTGCCAAAGATCTAGCCCAGATGATACATGCAGATCTAGCAAAAGGATTTTTGTATGCTGTTGATGTAAAGACAAAGCAAAGAATAGGGGCTCAGCATCAATTAAAAAACGGAGATGTAATCAAAATAGTATCTACATTGAGCAGAGGATGAAATGTTAGTTCTTGGAATTGAAAGTACAGCACATACTTTTTCGTGTGCCATACTTGAAAAAAGTGGTAAAAAAGGAAAAATCCTTTCAGACGTTAGAAAAATCTATCGACCTCCTGAGGGTGAAGGAATTCATCCAAGGGAAGCTTCACGCCATCATGCCGAAAATTCTCCTGACGTTCTTTCTGAATGTCTTAAAAAGGCTGCGATTAAAGTTACCGACCTTGATATAATATCATATGCAGCAGGTCCAGGATTAGGACCATGTTTGAGAATTGGGGCAGTAGTAGCAAGATCTCTTGGTTCGTATTATAAAATTCCGATCTATCCAGTAAACCATGCAATAGGGCACATAGAAATTGGAAGGATGCTGACAAGAGCAAAAGATCCACTAGTATTACTAGTGTCAGGCGGCCATACTATGATCCTCGCATTCTTGTTTGGAAAATGGAGAGTATTTGGTGAAACATTAGACATTACATTAGGCCAACTTTTAGATCAGTTTGGCAGATGTGCTGGCTTCGCATCTCCATGTGGAGGAAAAATTGAAGATCTTGCGTCAAGATCAAATAACTATATCACATTACCATATGTTGTAAAGGGAAATGATGTTTCATTTTCAGGCCTTCTTTCTGCCGCCAAGAATATCATGTCAAAGAATCTTGAGGATGTGTGCTTTTCTTTACAAGAAACTGGCTTTGCCATGATCGGGGAAGCAACCGAGCGTGCTCTGTCCTTTACAAGAAAAAAAGAGCTCCTTCTTGTAGGGGGGGTAGCCGCAAATAAGAGACTTTCAGAAATCCTTGAAAGTGTTTGCAAGAGACAAAACTGCAAGTTTTTTGTATGCCCAAAAGAATACGCGGGAGACTGTGGTTCTCAAATATCTTGGGTAGGACTTTTAGAATCTGCACATATATCCCCTACACCACTGGGAAACACTTTTGTTAGACAGTCATGGAGACTCGACTCTGTAGAAATACCATATATTAGTTCTTGACTTCTGAGATAGCTGAGTTTATGGATTTGAGCCATTTGGACGTGTTATACACTCCAAACTTGAGCATCATCTCACCTGTATCTGTCTTGGCTTTTATCCACACTTTTTTCACTAACCAGCCCTCCTTGCCAACTTGGATGATTTGATTTAAGGGAACGTCTATTACAGTATCACCAATCTTTTTGGAAAAATCTGCAATTCTGCCCTTTGTTTTATCAAAAGCGATACGTCTATTTGTTAAGGTGAGAATACCAGTACCTAAGGAATCTTCAGAGCAATCTTCCTGAATAATTTTTTTTTCGGAATCTTCCATAATTAGGTTTTAATCTTAACCTGTAAGTTATAACTCTAATGATATCTATAAACAAAAAGTTATAATTATTAGTTAAGACAACGTGTGTATTCCAGTGCTAAGAACACAAGAATCCTACTTTGAAAAGATAAGTACACAAGCTATAGGTACACAAAGGGGGATAAAGCAGACAATTAGCTCATTTTTCAGCTATTGTATGGAAAAGGGCATGGGTGATCCAATTCTACTTATGAAAAAATCTGAAGAAGATTGCTTGGATCTGTTACAAGGATGGATCAATCGGAATGCCCAACAACAAATAGCAGGCTCTACCATAAAACACAAATTTTCACAGCTCAACGGATTCCTTCATTACATGGGAATCAAAATGACACCACAGGATATCAGAGTTAACTTAAAGTTTCCAAAAATTGTCAAGGAAGAGCCATATCCACTACAACTTGAAGAAATTCAGAAAATCTTAGAGCACACTAATGGCAAGAAAAAGGGCCTCTACCTCTCCCTTTTATCATCAGGCATGAGGATTGGTGAGGCGGTACAGCTGCGAAAGAAGGATTTTGACCTAAGCAAACAGAGAATCATGGTGCGTATACCTGCAAAAATGACGAAGACCAGAACTGGCAGAACAACCTTCATTTCAAAAGAAGCAGCCTCCTTCATAAAGACAAAGCTAAGATCATTAGACGATGATGACTTGGTGTTTGGCTCAAGCGAACTAGTCGAAAACGCAAGAATGAATGAGATCGTAACCCTTCATAGAACACTCGAAAAGGCTGGGCTAAATCAAAAATATGAGGGATTAAATCGAAGGAAAATCACTCTTCACAGCTTCCGTGCCTACTTCTTTACAAAGGCAGCAAGAACTATTGGTGAAGACTATGCCCACATGTTAACGGGTCATGGTGGATATTTGCCACAATATAACCGCCTCACCGATGATGAAAAACTTGAACTTTATCTAAAATTAGAACCTGAACTTTTAGTTTATGATAGTTCTAGAAAAGCAGCGGAAATAGAGAAACTTCAAGCAGAAGTATCAGAGAAGGAAAAACTAAACGATGAAATTCAAAGACAGGGACAATACATTGACTATCTACTTAGTAAAGATCCTGAGGCTAAAAAGTTCTTTAAATTATAATGTCCCTTGAAAAATGTCTAACAGAGTATTTTCTATAATGTTCTGTTAATCCCAGCAACCCCAATAACTCTTTTTTATGGTAGAAAGAATAATCGTACAATAACGGTCTACTCTATAATCTCACGTATATAATTGACTGATTTAAAATTACTAAGATTAGGTAAAATTTCATCTAGATTGCCCTTTAGTAAATTTGATAATTCAATGTCATTTCTAACGATATCTATTACTTTTTTTGATGCTTTAATTACTTTCCTGTTAAATATGCACATCCAATCCGCAGAATTTTTCATTCTCGTCATTCTTGCTTGGTGATCCTCTTTAGCAAGGACTTCAGTAGGTGTTTTATTATGAATCTTCCATACATCCATCGCTAACTTGATAACGGGGAGTACATCTTTATGGATTCGTAATAATTCAAGGTAAAAAACAAATGTTAGCCTTTGTATGACATCAGTGGGTAATTCATCATAATTGTGACGAATTCCAAAAAATCCGTCTTTACCAAGTACCTTTTTCTCTTCATCTGAGAGAGTATAATATCTTCTTAATAGTGATATTTTTAATTCCTTATTTTCAAAAATTAGTTCTGTTGTCTCTTCCAATGCTTTACCCATAATATATGAAAATGGTTCATCTGATTGATTAGTACCCAATTCTGAGGGTTTTATGTCAATTCTGTCTATTGCATTTTTAAGAATTTGAATAAGTGATTCACCAAACAGTTTTTCTAAATCTTCCCAATGGCTTGCTATAAGAGGAATAAATTTTTCAAGATCATCAACCGTGATTTGTTTTTTGATTTCTTC
>JACQFM010000141.1 GCA_016200035.1 Nitrososphaerota archaeon | reverse complement strand
TTCCCATGTTTTGTGGGAATTTTAAGAGTAAGTACACCATGAAGATACTTTGCGGAGCCTACCGCCTCCTCACCCTCTTTTACATCGATAGGAAGCCTAATTTTTTTGTCAATAACATGTGGTCTTTGATGCCAGATTATTGTTCCATCATGATCAGTTTCTCTTTTTGCATTTATTGAAAGTATATCTTCGTTTATTCTTAGTTTGATATCTTTTTTGTCAAAGCCAGGCATGTCGATAGTGATGACGAGATTGTCACCATCTTGCAGCATATCAATTGGAGGAAGGACAAACTCATAAAATTCACGAGTTTTATTACCAATTTCCTTCAAAACCTCTTTTGTCATGTAGCTTACTAAACCCATCTTTGTTTAATAAAGTGTTTTTTAGTTATAAACCTTAATTCATAATTTATCTAGTTCCCATTTGATAACAATTTAATGATAATTGTTCTTGAGGGTTTTGATCAAGCGGGTAAGAAGACCCAAGCACATCTTTTAGCAAAAGCTCTTATAGCAAGGAAATTAAAGTGCAAACTTTTCAACTTTCCAGTATATTCTACTCCGATAGGAAAGCAAATAAAATATTATTTGAGTGGAAAAAGGAAATTCCCACCACAAGTAATTCATTCTTTATTAGCAGCTAATCGATGGGAAAAATTAAATGAGATAGAAACTGCACTCTCAAAAAACTATATCCTTTTGATGAATAGATATTATCAATCAAATTTGGTTTACGGTTTAGCAAACGGTCTTGACTTGAAATGGCTGCTAAATCTTGATGCAGGTCTTCCAAAAGAAGATCTTGTTATAGTTCTTGATGTTAATCCAAAAGATTCTTTTACTAGAAAAAAAATGGGACGTGATAAATTTGAAAAGGATAAAGAATTTGCATACAAAATCATTCATAACTATAGAATATTAGCAAAGAAATATGGGTGGAAAATAATAAATGCAGCTGAGAACAAGGAGCAAGTTCATAAATCAATAATGAAAGTTGTTTCAAAATATTTGGAATAAAAATGGCACACAAACACTTAGAGATCGTTGATCCGATACATGATTTTATTAGAATAAATTCTCCAGAGCTAATGGTGATCGATACACCAACATTTCAGAGACTTCGTAGAATTAGGCAATTAGCAGGAGCTCATCTAGTTTATCCCAGCGCCCAACATTCCAGATTTGAGCATTCTCTTGGTGTGATGCATCTGGCTGGGTCGGCTGCAAATGTGCTCAAAGATAAGGGTTTTTTGAGTTCAGACGATGTTTCAAATGTCAGACTTGCCGGCCTTTTGCATGATATAGGACACGGCCCATTTTCCCATCTTTTTGAAGAAGTACTAGAGAGAAAAAAGAAAATTTCACACGAAGAAATTGGGAAAAAACTAATTCTTGAAACAGAAGTTGGAGACTCAATTTCAAAATCCGGCTTTGATAAAAAATTCCTTTCGGAGCTTGCATTTGGTAACTCTAAACATCTATTCATGAACGAGATAATATCTGGCGGTCTCAGCGCCGATATAATGGACTATCTACCACGAGATGGATATTTCACCGGTGCGGAACACGCTAAAATAGATTTTCGAAGGATAATCCAATCACTAGGAGTTTATGAAAAAAAACTCTCACTTGACAAATCAGCTCTATACTCATTTGAATCTATGATGATTTCACGATACCAAATGTTCAAAGCTGTCTATTTTCATAAAACTGTCCGTTCAGCTGAAGTTATGTTGCTTGAATCTATGAGTCTTGCAGATGATGAGCTTGGATTTACTAATTTCGATCCTGATATCTTCATACAATTAACGGACGAATTTGTTATTTCACGGCTAATTATGATGTCGCCGAAATCTGCTGAGATAAAAAAAGCAAGACAGCTTGCAGAGGACTACCAGCGACGAAGATTACTTAAATGCGTCTTTGAAAAAATTCTAACTGGAATGGAAATGCCAGATGCAAAAAAAACTGTGGAGATAAGAAAAGAAATTTCCAAAAAAACAAATATAGACGAATCAGAAATCTACGTCGACTCATCAAGGACACCATCGATTCCTTTGACTCCCTCAAAAAAAGAATCTCAATCAATTATACTCACTTCAAAGAAAGGTTCGATTCCAAAAGAAGCATATGAACTTCCAATTTCAGAAATTCCACTCGTCTCTGCAATATCTGGTTTTATGAACATGCTACGTGTCTATACTTCAGAAAGGAATAGAAAAAAGATTGAAATGGCAGCGCAGGACATTCTTGGTGAAAACAGTTAATGAAAAAAAGAATAGTGATTAAACTGTCGGGACGACTCTTTGGAATTGATGATTCGAAAATTCTAAAGGATTATGCAGAATTTTTTGTTAGAATAAGTAAGACCTACCAGCCTGTTATAGTGGCAGGCGGTGGCAAAATCGCAAGACACTACATTTCACATGCAAGATCCTCCGGAGCTGATGAGTCCACTCTTGATGAGCTTGGAATAGAGGTGTCAAGGCTTAACGCAAAACTCTTGATTTATGCCATGCAAGACAAGGCGTATCCACATCCTCCAACTAACCTTAAGGAAGTTGCACACGCAGTAGATAGCGGATTAATTGTAATAACAGGCGGTTTGCATCCTGGTCAAAGTACAAACGCGACAGCCGCGTTAATTGCAGAAAAGATACGGGCGTCATTCTTTCTTAACGCTACCGATGTTGATGGCATATATGATTCAGATCCAAATAAAAATAAAAATGCAAAAAAATTCAAGCGTATTGAGCTTAGGAAACTTCGAAACATGCTAGTACGTCAAGAATCAATTGCTGGAAGTTATGATTTAATGGATATAGTAGCATTGAAAGTTATTGAGAGATCAAAAATTAAAACACGTATTATCAAAGCAGATATCAAAACTTTAGAAAGAGCAATCAAAGGCTATCCAGAAGGGACAGAAATCATACTAACTTAACTTTTCCAGTATATTCTGGGATATTAGCTGCAAGGGCTTTTTTAAAAATCTCTCTTGCTTCTTTTTCTTCTAATACTTTGGACTGAGCCTTAGCGTATCCCTCTTCATCCACTATTACCGTTATCCAACCTTCGGGTTTTTGAACAATGGCAACCAAGTCTTGTTCTCCCACAGGAACAAATGTTCCTCCTGATTTCTTTACTGTGATTGTAAGCATTGCAAATCCAGCATGCGAAAAAAGATTCATTTGAGATTTTCTTGCTCTTTCCTGACCTATTCTAACAGCCTGATGATACTGCATAAAATTATTCAATGAAACTTTCACTATAAGCCTTTTTAGCTCAACATTTAAGAGAAGAATTTATTTCTTTATTCTTATTGGAGAAAAAGATTCTAGTAGGTGCAGCAGTGGCGATATTAGGGCTAATTATTGTTTTCATCGCCGTACTTCCAGGCTCTGGAATTTTGAAGAATATTTCGAATAAATTACCACTTCCAGAACAGCTTAAGACCATTTCTGCGGAAGTAAAACCGCCTGAAATAAAGCTGAATGATATATCAATACTTTCGGTATCAGAAAGGGAGGCGACACTGCGATTAAAATTTGACGTTTCTAATCCAAACGATGTACCACTTTTACTTGAAATGATAAGTTATGATATCTATGAGAATGGTGTGAAGGTGGGATATGGGGAAATAGGTGAAAGACTCTCTGGCGAAATTACCTCTTCGAACTATTTTACACTTCTACGTGATCACTCAACAGCCATAGCCAGCAAGGCAGTGATAAAAAATACCGGCAACACTCCAGAGTTTTGGGATACCCTTCAGAAGGGCACACCAAAATGGAGAATTGATGGTAAAGCATTCTATAGTACTAGTTCTGCTTTTACTGGCCAAGCTGGTTCAATATCTTTTGATTTTACCAAATGACTTTAGATATCCTTACTCTGCAATAACAAGTTTTGACATTACAGTCTGCACAGGTATCTGTTGTTCAACTGCAAAAGCAATTGCAGCTATATTTCTTACTTCATAACTTGTTAGCTTCAAGATTCCAACTACTGTTGAAAAACTAAACATCCGCGTAAATGTCTTGTTTATCGCTTTGTAGATGGTCATTTCAAAACTTCTTTCAAATTGTGAAAGTGCATCAATTGCGTTATCTGTTTGTGGTATCAAGTCCTTGTAAATAGTATTTGAGAGCTCAGAAAGTGCATCTTTTACAGATTCTGCGTTTATCATCCTTCCAAGAAGATCTTTTGGGGCTGTAGTTGTGTGGGTCACAATCAAATCTTGTATTTGTTGCTCATCCAATCCCCAGAACTTGCCACGCAAGATACTAAGCAGATTATAAAAGTCGATATCCATTGATATTAGATGGACAAGATCGTGTTCTCCTGACGCCTTCAATGCGCTGTCTAGCTGCTTGAAGAATACCTTATCAAGATATGTGTCAAACACCTGGAGATTTTTTTTCTCATTATAGAGAGCAACTGCTTTTGCTGTCTCTTCACCAAACTCACTTGAGGCAAGACTCGAAACAGCTTCTTCCATGTCTTTTGCAACAAGAGCTTTGATCACTGTATCACGCCGCCCTATCAATTCTTCAGCATGCAGGTTGATGTAGGGTTCAATTTCCTCATATGCTCTGCCTGAAATTTTTCCCTTGAAGATTAATTTCAAGTTCCAAATCAGGAACTTGAGATAATAGGCGTTTAGAACAGGTGATCCACCCATCGCTTTTAAGAGGGAATAATGGACGTCTGCAAGATGAGCTCTAAGTGCAGATTCTATTTTTTCAGCTGTAATCGGCTTTGCAAGTTTTGAAATAGCATTTACGTAAACAGTGCCTTTTATTCTTGTGACAAGCTCGTCCAAATTCCTAGATTCAGCAAGAGTCTGCAGCTCATTTCTTGAAAGCAGTCTTCCACGAGCACTAAAAGACTTGACAGAACCAAATATTTTTTGCGGAGCACCAATGCCCATTTAACTAAAAGGCTGCTTCTGATAGGGATTTTAATGTTTGGAGATTTAGTCTATTTTTTTAAAAAAATTCATTACAGTTTCCTTGTCAGAATTTGTCAACTTGGAAAATCCCTCCAAGAATTCTTTTTGGATCCTTATCGATTCATCAACAACATTCTTCATATTGTCTGTATCAAAGGGAATTAATCTGTCGATCTTTCCTAATCCAAACGCTTCTACATATTTTCTGAGCAGTAATGAAACAAAACTTGGCGCAGCGTCTAAAAGCGTTAGAATTACTTTCTCAAATTCCTTGTCCTTGGAGTTAGAATTCTTCTTATAAAATTCAGTCATGATCTTTGCTTGTTCATTCTTCATTTCTTCAAGCGAAGCTGCAACTAAAAGACCACTCTCGGTCAATTGGTAATACGGAACCCCATTTTCTTGTAGAGCCTTTGGACCACGTTTTAATGGTAACCTCCCCGCCTCCTCAACGATTCCTAGTGGAAGAAGAATTTCATCCAGATCTCTAAAAATTCCTGAGTATAGATTTTGCCACATCGTACCGTTTTTTTCAGCCAGCTTATGTGATATTGATGTTCTTGTTCTCATAGTGGGGATGGTTTCGATAGCAAGATGCGCAATGATTCCTCTCTGACGTATCGCTTCTCCTGTAAGCTCTTGTCCCTTAGTCTTGAATGTTGCAAAGACCGATAGCCTGGGTTTTGTTTTATTTGATTGCATAGGCCAAAGCTAAACAGACGTTATTGGAAGACTCGTCATTGAAATCTGGAGAGATTTTGAATTTTTTTGGAAAAATTTGAATACTATAATATTGATATAAAATGAGCATTTTATGTTAGTATCATTAGGTGCCCAAATATAACAATATATCTTGTCGATGTGTCCAAACTCTCCATACTTATATAATTTCCACCGTTTTGCTCATCGTGGTTACTAAGAAACGCATTCTACCAATATTACTAGTTGCAGCAGTAGCTATTACGTCAGCGGTTTCTCTTGAACAGGTTTACGCTCAAGATGTTTCCGACAATGACGCAGTAATGCTCTACAGCGGAAATTCAGCTGAATGTTGGATGGATAAAAACCACGATGGAATAATGGATACACCATGTGCGATAGATTCTGGTAGCACTGTGTGGATACTTATGGCATCAGCACTTGTTCTTTTGATGACACCAGGTGTTGCATTCTTTTACGGAGGTCTTGCCCGCACCAAGAACGTAGTTAACACAATGGGTATGGTATTCATAATAATTGGGCTTATCTCAGTTCAATGGGTTTTGTGGGGATATTCCATAGCCTTTGGACCTGCGACAGAAGGAATAAACCAATTTGTAGGTTCTTTCGATTATGTAGGTTTGAATAAAGTCTCCCATGTTGCTCCATTGGGGACACTAAATAACAAAGGAGGCTGTTTAGATACTGCAACATGTCATAGTTCAGGATTTGCGTCCGGAGTTCCTCATCAGGTATTCATGATATTCCAAGGTACATTTGCTATTCTCACGCCAGCACTCGTAGTCGGTGGTTTAATAGATAGAATGAAGTTTAGTGCTTTGATAATTTTCGTAATTCTGTGGGCATCATTTGTATA
>JACQFM010000134.1 GCA_016200035.1 Nitrososphaerota archaeon | reverse complement strand
GTTCTTGCATCATTTAAAGCGCCAATCGATAGTGCTTGAATGATTTTTTTTGCGTGCTCTTCCATTCCCTTAATGGCTATAGTTGTTTTAAGTAAGAGACTAGTAATTACCACAGAAAAGAACGTGAAAATAAGCTCTAAAGGCGTGTTGGATTGAATTTGAGATTTTAAATTCTCTAATTCAAAAGTAAGAAAATAAAGTGCAACGCACACAAAACTTGTGATTGAGACGACAATGACTATTCCACAAATTTTTTCAATTTTAGCTGAATGATTCTTTCCAAGTGGAACAATCTTTCCAATCAGTCTACCAATCCATGCAGTAGGATGAAATTTGTTTTTTGGGTCACCAAGTAAGAGATCAATAGCAATAGCAAATATTACAGCAAGAATTGGTACAAGGATCACTTGATCAAGTCACCTATAGCCTTCATGTTCAGATTATCTTTTACCAAGTGGCTTAAATTTTCTATTTCTTTATCTAGTGATTTTAGATATTTTTTGTGCCAGCGTACTCTTTTTGGATTTGAATGAAGCGAGTCTTCTTCTGGAATATTTAAATTGATGAGTGGGATAGTCCCAAAGACTGGTTTTCCTGTCTTTTGTTTCAATTTGAGAAAGCTGGGTCTAAGTATTTCCATGTCTCCCCTGAACTTGTTAATCACAAATCCGCGTATGAACTTTCGATATCTTTTATTTAACAACTCAATTGTGCCTATTATGCTGGCAAAACTTCCACCTTTGTCTATGTCAGATACTAAAATTACTGGAGCATGAGAATATTCAGCTATTCTCATATTAGCAATGTCGCACTTTTCTAGATTAAATTCAGCAGGTGAGCCTGCCCCTTCTATTATTATAAGATCGTAGTTTCTACATAACCAATCAAGCGATTCTTTGGCTGCCTTTAGACCAACTGAGAGTGCAAATTTTTCGTAGTAGTCTTTTGCATGCATTTTCTTGTAAAATTTGCCTTTTAGTATGACTTCACTTTTGTAATTTCCAAGAGGCTTTAGAAGAATTGGGTTCATTCGTGCATCAATTTCCGCTCTAGCTGCAATAGCTTGTATCGCTTGTGCTCTAGAAATTTCAAATTTTTCCACACGATACGAATATGATGACATATTTTGTGATTTAAAGGGAGCAACTCGATAACCTGAGTTGGCAAATATTCTGCACAAAGCTGTGACAAGTGTAGTCTTGCCAGCACCAGATGACGTTCCCTGTATCATTAGGGCTTTTGCCATCTCAAATCTCCTCTAGAGCCTTTACAAGCTTTACATTTTCTTTGTGTGTCTTAATGGCAATTCTGATGTGTTTGCTATCAAGGCCATGAATCGTGCTACAATCTCTTACCAAAATTTTTTTGGCCAAAAGATTTCTTTGAATAATTTTGGAGCTCATCTTAGATTTTATCAATATAAAATTAGTTGAGGAATTATAGCAAGTAAAGCCATCGATCTTTGATATAGAATCCCTAAGATACTTGAATTCTTTTTTTATTAGTTTTCTTGTTTTTTCCAAATGAGATTTATTTGAAAGTGATACGCTTGCGGCTTTTTGGGCTAGGCCATTTACATTCCATGGTACCTTTATTTTCATGAGTAAATCTATGACTTTCCTGTTTCCAATACCATAACCAATTCTAAGCCCTGCTAATCCAAATGACTTGGTTAGTGATCTTAATATGAAGAGATTATCAAACTCTTCTAGTTTTGAAATAAGAGATTCATTTGAATCAGGAACAAGTTCTATGAAGCATTCATCCAAAAATACTAAGATTGATTTGTTGTAAGCTGCCTCTAAGATTTTTAATATGTTCTTTCGCGGAAGAAGAACGCCAGTAGGATTATTTGGATTACAGATAAATATGCAATTAGTTTTTGGCATACGTTTTGTTAACTCAGAAATTTTTTCGTTAAGGTTCATTGCTAGAAGATAAGAAACTTGTGCGCCACGTAATTTTGCCGCTGCTTCATATTCACCAAAAACAGGTATTGGTATCACGACCCTGCTTTTTTTGCCAAGAAAAGCGGTACAGAAATTGTAAATTATTTCAGTAGCTCCATTTCCCACTACTATCTGGTCCTTAGGGACACCAGTATAATTTTGCAAATGTTCCCTAAGTTCTGAGGAGGTTGGATCTGGATAGACTGAAGCAAGTTGTGTGTTTTTTTTAATTATGTTTTTTACGGAAGCTGGATAACCAAGGGGATTAACGTTAGAACTAAAATCTATTACTTTCTGGTCAAATCTTAATCCCGCAGAATAAATTCCTCCATGACTAACTGGTTGGAACCCAGAAATAGTTCTGTCCACTTTAAATTTCACACAATGAAATATCTTACTGGCATTTAGTGTCTTTTGGTTATTAGTGCTAAAGGAATATTAATTGTATAAATGAAGATTTCACATGAAACGTGTTGCGATAATAGGAGTTACTGGCGCAGTAGGACAGGAATTTGTGCTAGCCTTGGATAAACACCCATGGTTTGAAGTAAAGCAGATAGCGGCATCTGAACGTTCTGCGGGTAAAAAATTTGTGGATGCTATAAGGGACCCTGATAGTGGAATTTTGAAGTGGCATCTAAAAGAAGAGATTCCAGAGTACGCGAAGGATATGATAGTAGAATCTGTAGATGATATTAAACCAGAAAATCTGGACCTAATCTTTACTTCTATAGAAAGTGAAGCAGCACGTGAAATCGAAACTAGATTTGCAAAAGATGTTCCTATAATTAGCACTTCTTCTGCCTACAGGTATGAATCTGACGTACCCATCCTGATTCCAGGAATAAATGACGAGCATGTAAATCTGCTTAATATACAAAGAAAAAATCGAGGATGGAAAGGCTTTGTGGCTCCACTTCCAAACTGCACTACAACTGGTCTTGCAATAACAATAAAGCCTTTGCTTGATAATTTTGGTGCTCAAAAAATAATCATGACATCAATGCAGTCAATGTCAGGTGCAGGAAGATCGCCAGGTGTTTCAGCTCTGGATATAACTGATAATATAATTCCATACATACCAAAGGAGGAGGAAAAAGTTAGAATAGAAACTGCAAAAATATTAGGAAAGCTAGTTGATGGAAAAATTACTCCTGCGGATTTGAAGGTAAGCTGCACATGCACTAGAGTACCTGTAATTGATGGACATACGGAGTCTGTATTTGTTGAAACTGCAAAGCATACTGATCCGGAATCGGTGAAGAAGGCAATGATTGAATATTCAAATAAAGTTAGTGTGGCAGATCTTCCATCTGCACCGAAAAACTATCTTCTTGTTCATGATGATCCAACAAGACCTCAACCAAGACTAGACAGAGAGATAAATGGAGGAATGTCAACCGTCGTAGGTAGATTACGCCAAGATACTGTCTTTGAAAATGGCATAAAGTATGTTCTGTTTTCTCATAATGAGAAGATGGGTTCGGCAAAGGGCGCTGTTCTTTTGGCAGAAATGCTCTACAAAAAAGGCTTCATATAATCTACAATGAATTTGTAAAAAAATTGTAATAATAACTTTATTAACTACTATTTTATTGATAATAATCGGTGTTTTGAACGGCAAAAGTAGATGATTTAGATATGACCATCCTCTCTGAACTTTCAGCTGATGCCAACATATCAGTTCCAAAAATTTCTAAAAAAATTAACGTCAATTCATCGGTTGTATATAGTAGAATTAAGAGGTTAATAAAAAGAAAACTTATCGAACGCTTCACCATAGTGGTAAATGATCGAGAGCTTGGATATACTGTAAAAGCTTTGACAGGAATCAACATGGATTCCAAGCTACGTGACCATGTCATAGAAGAGCTGATGAAAATTCCTGAAGTAAGAGAAATTTCAGAAGTTACTGGCAGATTCGATATTTTAGTTACAATGCATGCAAGGAATCTTGATGAGATGCACAGATTGATATCAGAAAATGTTGGCCGAATTCAAGGAGTACAAAAATCTGAGAGTTTTATCGAGATGAAAAGAACAACAAAACCAATGCCGTATAAACCTGCGAAGTAATCGTGATTTATTCAACCTATAAATATCTAGGGAAGATCAAAATAGAGGAGAGAATGTGTTAACAAGCAAGGCAAGCTCCAAGATAAAAGTATACTATGAAGTAACCAAACCTAAGATCTGGTATCTGCTGGTTTTTACTGCATTTGCTGCTGCATTCACGGCACAGAATCTATATCATGTTGAAGTTTCTCCGCTGACATGGGCATTGTTAATAGGTTCAGTTACCGCTGGTTCTGCAGCAGCAAATACTCTGACAAACTACAATGATCGTGATATTGATGCATTAATGGATAGGACCAGAGATAGACCAATTCCAAGTAAGAGAATTTACCCTCCTGAGAAAGCACTCTACTTTGGTTTGATTTTAACTGGGATTTCACTCGTTGCTTCTTTTGCGATTAACATGTGGGCAGGGCTTTTCATGGCTTTTGGATTGGCCGACAACATCTTGGTTTATAGTAAATTACTCAAGCGAAGGAGTAGAAGCAATATTGTCCTGGGTGGTTTTTCAGGTGGGGCTCCTGCACTAATTGGGTATGTAGCCGTAACTACAACAAATCTTGAGTTAGGACTTGTCATGGCTGGATTAGTATTTTTATGGATTCCATTACATATTTGGAGTCTAGCTCTGCATATCAAAGATGACTATGCAAAAGCAAAAATTCCGATGCTGCCTGTGATAAATTCTGAAAAGACTTCAGTTCGCGTCATAGCAGGTACTACCCTGATGATGGTTCTGTTTAGCATAGTTCCATTTTTTATGAATCTCTTTCACGAAGTTTATCTATATACTGCGATTGGTTCCGGAGCTATAATGTTTGCTCTTAGTGTGTGGCTTTTAGTCAAACCTACCGAGAGAGCTTCATGGACAGTTTTCAAGTTTTCCAGCCCATATCTTGCAATACTTTTCATTGGATTAATGATAGATTCTGCACTGTAGTTATGCAGTGTATTTTTTGACAGCTTACCTCAAATATTTTTTAATAGACATTTTATCCTGTTTTGGGATTTTTGCAATATCAAATCCTTCTTTATTTTTAAGAAATGATTTTGTTGCATCCACACCCATCTTTGTTGTTAACAGATTTTTTTGATCACTGGAGGGATCTAAGCTTGAACCTCTTTGTTTTGGAATTATGATCAGGTCCTTGTCTGCTTGGAACCTTGTTGCTATGGCATATTCTACTGCAACCGGATCCCTTGGGTCTATGTCATCATCAACAACAATTACTGTTTTTAGCGACCGATGCGCAGCAAATGCTGCACTAATG
>JACQFM010000133.1 GCA_016200035.1 Nitrososphaerota archaeon | reverse complement strand
ATTTAATTATAATTCAAGTTTGGAAAGAAGCTTCGTGGCTATCATAAATAATGAAAAGGCAATCACAATCAAAATTAACATTTCAATTCCAACAAAGTTACTGAAACTTCCAAAGATTCCAGCACTTACCACATCTACTAGATAAGTAAGTGGATTAAAATAAAATGCAGTTGAAAGGACTGGCGGTGCACCTTCAGCCGGATAAAAAGCTGTACTTACGAATGCAAAGAACAAAAACACAGTATTGATCACTACGTTAAAACCCTCACTCGAGTGAAGTCTTGTTGATATTATTGATGCTATAGAGCCAAAAAGAATCGAGCCCGTAACAGAGGCAAATACCAAAAGCGGTATGGTAAGAACATTAAATTCGACAGATTTGAAAAATAGTGGATAACCTACAGCTGCAATGAGAGCAGCACTTATCAGGCCAACGATACCAATTGTGTAAATGTTACTCAAGATGTATTGCGATCTTGTGAAGGGACCCGCTAGGATCTGTTCAAACATGCCGTGTCTTCTATCGTTCCAAATTATGATGCCAGAGACAAGAGTGCTATTCATTATGTTAAAACCAATCATCCCAGAAGAGATGTAAGCAGGATAGTCTAATGTCTTGTTTCCAAATGGTACAGAATTAATTAATGCAGTATAAGCAAAACCTGCAACAAATATGTAGATTAAAGGAAAGATTACCTGCCAGATCAAAAATCCTTTGTTTAGTGAAATCGTGAGATTTCTATTTGTTAATCTAATCACTGGATGCATTAGAATTTTTCACAACCGCAAGAAATATCTCTTCTAAACTTGTGGGCACAACTGAAAGATCTTCTATTGCAATATCATTTGCAGTCAGAATTTGAAGGATCTTTAGTAAGACTTCTTCTGAATCATTTGATCGTATAGTTATGTTCGTGCCAGAGTTGAATTCTAGATCATAATCTCTTACTCCAACAAGAAGATTTGGCAGGTCTTTCCTTGCCTCTTGCAGACGAACCTTTATTGTTTTTTCTCTCCCAAATTTATTTTTCAATTCATCCGGCGTATCTATGGCTATAATCTTACCTTTGTTTATTATAGCAATTTCGTCACATAGGTATTCAGCTTCGTTGAGAATGTGAGTTGTAAAAAATACAGTAAGCCCATCCTTTACCTTTTTTTTAACAAAGTCAAGGAGTCCTCGACGTGCTGAGGGATCAAGACCTACAGTTGGTTCGTCAAGGAATAGAAGTTCCATGTCATGCATAAACTCTCGAGCTACCTGTACCCTTCGTCTTTGACCTATTGACAAATCTTCGTTTTTTCTATTCCTGATTTCCTGTAAATTAAAGGCTGAAAGTAGCTCTTCTAGTCTGTCCCTTCTTGTCTTTTTATCAACATTCCACATCATACCATATTTTTCAAGTGATTTTTCAACGCTGAGTGTAGATTCATAGCTTGGTTGTTGTAGAACAACACCAATCCTTTTCCGCACATCAAGTGGGTACCTTGTGGCATCTATACCAAGTATTGTAATTGTTCCGCTTGTTGGAACAATTAATGTGGTAAGCAGTTTAATTGTGGTAGTCTTTCCTGCTCCATTTGGCCCCAAAAATCCAAAAATCTTACCAGATTTTATAGAAAGATCAATTCCATCTACTGCGACGATCCCACCATACGATTTTACTAGCGAATTTGCAACAATACACGACATTAAGAATAGTTTTATTGTCCTACTAATTTAGCTAGTGAAATTTTTATTAATACATACTCTGTAACACCATGTAATTGTCGGAATTTGAGTCTCTTTTAAACAAACTGCTGGAGCTAAAGCCAGTTCTTTCAAGACAGGATATGCTAGAAATGATCCAAAAAAAGAAGGAAAAGATTGGTGCCGGTTACCTAACAGATCAAGGGGCACTCTTTCTTATTGCATCTGACCTTGGCATATCACTAAGCGAACCATTGAAAGTCGAGATGGGTCTAAAGGACCTATACGTAGGTGCAAAAGAGATTACACTTGAAACAAGAGTGATGAATGTATACCCCTCAAAGCAGTTTTCCCGAAAGGATGGCTCTCAGTTTCTTTTGAGAACTATGACAGTTTATGATCAAAACTCAAGAGCCAAGGTCAAGCTATGGGATGAAAAGGCAAATCTGCCGGGCATAGAGAATCTCAAACCTGGGGATCTGGTAAAGATAATCAAAGCATACGTAAAGTCAGACATGACAGGAAATCCGATTATCAACGTAGGGCAAGGTTCAAGTCTTGAGACTGTGGGGATGGAGAGCAATATACCATCTCTTGACTCCATAACTGATGATGTCAGCCTAGTAAAGGAAAATCAGCAAAACTTGGTAGTTTCTGGTTCGTTAGATGGAAATGTCAGAATAGCTGAGTTCACCAACTTTAAGGGCCATCCAGCAAAAGCACTTCATCTTCGCCTGAAGGGCAAGGATGGTAGATCGGTACGAGCTGTTCTATGGAATGCGGACGAAAGCTCACTACCAAAGATGGTTATTCCTGGTGCAAAAACAAGACTTGTAGGTGTGAGGACAAAGAAGGGGCGGCAGGGACTGGAATTGCATGGTGACGAGGGAACAGTAATTGAAATCGAAGGGACAAAGGATGTCCAACCTATTGTTGTTAGAATTTTATCATTGACAAAAAATAATGCTGGAAGCATTTTGATTTTAGGAACACAGAAAGACAAAAAGCTGTTAAACATTACTGATATTACAGGCCTATCACAAAATTTCAATGTAGGTGATGTGATCGAATGCATGCCTACAAAAATGTATGGCAATGCAGTTACCTTAGAAGGAGATTCATTAGTAAGAAAAATTGATGACCAGAATTTGCCTTCTGTGTCTGATCTTAGAACAAAGATTAGAGATGTATATCCAACTGACAGCATTTATTGTATTGAAGCTATAATTCTCAAGGTGCCTGAAAGACGCGATATTCAGACAAGAACGGGAGAAACTGTATCGCTATCAGAAGTTTTCATAGAGGATGAGACGGGCCAGATTTGGTTAAAGGGATGGAGAAATCAATCAAGGATGTTGGAACAGTTTTCTCAGGGCGAAATAATCACGGTCACAGGAGTTACTGCAAGAGCTGGCCTTGAAGGTAGAACTGAGCTCTTTTTGACTCCCTTTTCAAGCATAACAAAGAAGAACTAAGAATCCCAAAAGCCTCTTGTTGTTACGTATTGCCTTTCTGCTTCATAGATCTGCTTGTATAGCTCTTCTTCTCCCACCATATTTCTAAGAATTCGTGCACCAGTATCTGCACCCACTCCAAATCCTGAAAGTGTGACCAAAGCAGTCTTTCCAAAGTTTTCTAAAAGTGATGATACTTTCCATGCGCGCATAAATCTTTGATTTTCTTCTGCAGAGATCTTTTTGCCTGCGTGCTTTTTCTTAATTATCTTTGATAGCTCATAATCAGAGTAATAGGTAGCTGTTATCTGACGAGATTTACAATACGGGCATGATAGTAGACCATTTACTTCCTTCGTTTCTATGACTCTTTCCCATCTCCCACATCTTGCACAAATAAGTCTGTGTTTTGTCTTAAGCAGTCTTGTCTTAACAAGATCTAAAATCCCCTTGTCAATATTTGCCGGCGCTGCATAGTATTTGGTGGTGTGATCT
>JACQFM010000132.1 GCA_016200035.1 Nitrososphaerota archaeon | reverse complement strand
TTATTCTTAGAATGGGAGATCAGGGAGACAATCAGAAATTTTACGAGATAGGCTTGACATCAGGAAATATGTTATTCAGATTCTCGTCAAAAAGTGGTCTAATAGATGGATCCTGCCAGACAAGCGGTACAAACTATGCCGATGGAAATTGGCACCACTTTGCCGCTTTACGAACAGGAACAAGCACATGTCAAATTTATGTTGATGGAACATTAAAGGCCACGGATTCTGATAATTCCTGTCCTGGCAGTGGTTCTTGTTCTTCTACTATTACTCCACCTGGAACGTGGAACATAGGAAGAGATCCCAGCTCCTCTGGTACAAATCCGTTTAATGGTTATCTAGATGACATTATTCACTGGAATAACTATCAGCTGACCTCATCACAGATAACTGATATGTATAAAACAACTTTTGGGCCACAGTCCCATAAGATTACTTTTACTATAGACAAAGTCGATCAGAATGGAAACTCTCCACAAAACATTGTTACAAATAGCAGTTACGCAATGCCTTTCAAGGATACATTTGGAGCGTCATGGACAAGCCCCCCTGACAGTGCTTGGGCCTACGCAAATTACACCACAAAGGTTCCAACCCTCACAATTTCTTCTAATGAACGACTCAAATTCAAAATGACTTATGTTCATCCCACAAACGGGGAGCTAAGCATGAAATTGAAAATAGATGCGACTGGCGTCATCTCAGACAAAGGTAATAGTTTCCTCCAAACCACTTCGCCATCATCGCCATTCTCAGCCTATTATATTTTTGACAGCGGTACTTCATCAGGTACAGTCAATATTTATAATTCCGGACCACATAATGCGTTTATATCTTTTCTCAGCAGGATAACTTACACGAGTCTTGATGGCAGTCTCAGTTACGGTGCTATAATCAATAAAATAAACTCAACAAGTATAAGCAGTTCACAAGACAGTCCTCTAATAAAGACAGCTCACACACAGATTGCCACATATGCGAAACCGACCGATATACCAGGTTCTCCTTCAGGAAACAACATTACACCTGGTAAATATAGAATGTATGTATTTCTCAGCGGTTATGATGATACCGGAACAATCTTTCTCAAGACCATTTACGTTGGAGTAGTCAGAGTTATCTAAAGTGGCTGTAACATTAACTTACATACGCACCTTATTTTATAAAAAATAGCCTGACTCTTCCATGTCATCTGATGCTACGAATCGCTCTAATTCGTTGTCTGACCCTCTAAAATATATGGAGGCACTTGTGGATGAGGCGTTACAGTTATACGAGCTTGATACAGAAAAAACAAACATAGTTGATGAACTGTACAATTCTCTCAAAGTAATAACAAACTTTTTGGGCGTTGCAGTAGATTTACATCCTACTATTTTAAATCTACCAACCGAAACAAAAATAACACTTTCTAGTTCGCTAGATGTCTTGATAATCAAACCAAATGGTAAATCTGAACAAAAAAGTCTTGATATGTTTTCGCTTGATGATATTATAAGTATATTACAATATGCAATTCCAACCATAATCAATATTATAAGATCAGAACGCACACAAATGAATGAAAAAATTACATCATTGCGTGCCGCGACAAAGCAGCTTAGGGAACTACACGAGCTAAACGGTAAGAAAGAAACAACCTCACCACTAGCGATAGAAGAAATAAGAAGTTGATATGCCAATCAAAGGCATAATGCAATTTCGTTCGCTAGAAGAATTGCAAAAAATGATAGATGGTCAACTTGGAAATTTGGTGAAAGCAACTGAAGATTACTCCAAAATAATTGGTGAGAAACTAAGAGGGAGTGAAACAAACAATGATACTTCATTAGCAGAACTAAAAGAAAAATTGAACACTACGACAGATTCCAAAAAGAAAAAGCCTGTTAAAAAAGACAAAAGGGCGAATTGGCATTCATTTGGCAACATCTCAGTTTTTGATGGAATTGGAGTAAAAGGAGAACTAGAACTGTATTTCAAGGCCATGGACGACATGAAATTGAGGGCAGAAAACTTGCAAAAAATAAAAGAATCTGTCGATGGTCTCATTTCAAAGGGAATAAAAAACGACCTTGGGTGTATTGCCTTTCTCCCCTCTTATCAGTCACCATTAGATCTCGTTTTTGTTCATTATGACGCACAAAAAAATGCCAAATTCTCATTCAAGTCGATCTTCAACGTAGGCATAGAGCATGAGAGATTAATTGAAATTCATTAAAAATAATCATAAAAAATTGAATAATTTACAATATTTATATCATTATAGTATGAATAGAATATACGTCTGGTCAACAAAACGATCAGGTCGATCAAAACTAGTAAACTTTCCTACAATATATCCAACTGGTTAGATATGCAACCTCCGGAGCAAAACGAAATGAAGGATGAACCAATACAACTTTCGGTCTTTGACACAAACTCTGATTCAAAAAATTACGATTACAGGGTATCACTTGACAAAGTAAAGTATGAACTGGCAAAATTTGGCCTTACTTCAAATCAATCCAAAGTATACATATTTTTAGGCAAATACGGTTCTAAGACGGCGCCTGAAGTATGTAAGGCATTAAAGTTACCTAGAACTGAAACCTATCATCTGCTTACTACCCTTCAAAACAAGGGAATTGTGTCAGCAACGTTTCAACATCCTATCAGGTTTGCAGCCTTACCATTAGAAAAAGCGATTTGGATACTAGTAAACGCAGAAAAAGAACGGGTCAACACATTAGAAAAACAAGAAAAAGATCTTGTGCAATTATGGAATAACATACCAGATTTTCATGCTGAGGAAAACGAAGCAAAAGAAGACAAGTTGCAGATGCTCCAAGGAACAAACCAGATTCATGGCAAGATGAAAGAGATGATCAACAACGCTAAAAAGGAATTTTTTGTTTTAGGTTCGGAAAAAGATTTTTTGAAATTCTACCACTCGGATTTCTTTGCACCATTAGATAATTCAAAAATTGATCTAAAACTTCTTACGTCTGCTTCAGATAGGACGATGTATATTTTTGATGATATTGATAGAGCCAAGGTTCGAAGACTCCATGATGGTATTAATGATAATCTTTGCTTCATTACAAAGGACAGTGATGAATTGCTTTTCTTTACAAAAAATGCAAGTCATACCACACAGCAATTAACGGCAATGTGGACTGACTCTAGTGCAATGATTCACTCTATGAAGCTGTTATTTAACCAAACTTGGTCAAAATCTAAAAGCATATACCTATAAAGTTACGGCGTCAGCCTAGGATGCAATAACTGCAATCCAGTATCACCAAGTTTTATTGGATGGATTTGTTCACTGTGACGAACTCCACGCATCTTTAACACCTGTATTGTTCTTTCCATAGTGTCTTCTCTCCGAATGTAATTAAGCGTAATAATTCCAGAGGCAACATACCATTCTGTAGGTGTCTTTTCTGATTCTGCATCCTCTGAAATAAGAAGTGATGTACAGCGTTGATCTTCCAAAGCGTGAATCATACCCTGCAGACCTTGTCTTGCATAAAATTTGTTAGTATACTGCATGTTAAGTACCGTGAGTGAATCAACAACTAGACGTTTTGCTTCTATTCGTTTAATGCTACTAAGAATTAACTGCGTCAAGTGCATAAACGGTACTGATTCTCCGCGGTACAGGGATTCATCAAGTGCAATAAAACCTTCTTCCATCTTAAACGGCCTTGCATCAATTATCAGTAGCTTACCTTCGTCTATGAGTTTTTGAACATTCCATCCATATACCTTAAAATCTGATTTAATTTCATTTGGACTCTCAGATAAAGTAACAAAAACTCCAGGTTCATCAAAATCCTTAGCGCCAGAGTAAAGAAACTGCATCCCAAAAGTAGTCTTTCCAGCTCCTGGTGGGCCTGACAAGACGATGGTCCTGCCCTCTCTAAATCCTCCTGAGATTATTGAATCAAGTCCAGGAATTCCGGTTCTAATCTTCATGGGGGCTTCATCCATAATACACAAAAATGGCTCAAAAACATATTTAAAGACTAGTAACAATTTTTAAAAGACTGTTTCCATTTTTGGAAATACAGTTTTTGGCAATAAATTTGTGCCTAAAAATTAATCATTTCCATTTTTGGATGGGGGTTTTACCACAATTGAAGTCTTATGATAAAAATGGACTTTTTACAGGACTGAAAGCTAACTATTTTTAAAAGATAAAAGGACAGATGTTTGTTGTCAAAAGTTCTAGGCATAATCGGGGGTGGGCAGTTAGGCATGATGCTCACAGAAGCGGCAAAGAAAATGCCAGAACATATTTCAGATGTCATAGTATTGGATCCGACAGAAAACTGCCCGGCCACAAAAGTTGGCGCAAAACAAATCATTGCTGATTTTAAAGACAAAAATGCAATTGTAGAACTCTCATTGCAATCAGATATAGTGACATATGAAATTGAATCAGGAAACAGTGAAGTATTGGAGTCTTTAAACGGCACCGTTGTTATAAACCCATCACCTTCAACGCTCAGGATTATTCAAGACAAATATTTACAAAAAAAATTTCTGCGTGAGAATCAGATTCCTGTAGCAGATTTTGTATCTGTTGAATCTATTGCAGATCTTAAGGAAAAGATCAAATTGTTTGGATGTCCTTCCATGCTTAAGGCAAGAAGAGACGCTTACGATGGACATGGAAATTTTAGAGTAGAAAATGATGATCAGGTACTACAAGCTTACGAACAATTTCGTGGCAGATGGTTGATGCTAGAAAAGATAGTTAATTTTCAAATGGAAGTATCTGTAATAGCCGCAAGAAACACAAAAGGACAGATTGCTACGTATCCAATTGTAGAGAATATTCATGAGGAAAACATACTTAAAATGACAATAGCTCCCGCAAGGGTAAATAGGAAAGTTTCAGAGGAAGCGCAAAGAATTGCTAAAAAAACAATGGAAGCGCTACATGGTGCAGGTGTCTTTGGGATAGAGATGTTTGTTACACAAGATGATAAGGTTCTCATAAATGAAATTGCGCCAAGGGTACATAACTCAGGTCATCACACCTTACAGTCAAGTGCAACTTCTCAATTTGAACAGCATTTAAGGGCAATACTTGGACTTGAGCTTGGCAAAACTGATCTATTACACTATACCATAATGTGTAACATCTTGGGACCAAGTGTCTTCTATGGAACATATGTGCCAATAGAGCTTCAACAAAAAGAAGGATTGTACTTGAAGATGTATCAAAAAGATGAAGCAAAACCTCAAAGAAAGATGGGCCATTTCAATCTTGTTGATATCAATGACACAAAAGACATTGTTCGCCTTATCAGAGAAGCCGAAGAAATTAAAAAGTCGATAATATTCAGAAAACCAACATGAGTTTGTAATTTTTAAGGCCGGTGATGTTTTATTCCCTTTTCCATTCTATGATTTTTTTATAGTTTCAGTGTATAATACCGAGTTATTTCCAGTTATGGCAGACCAGCTTTTTATAATTAAATGATGTAGTATAGTTACAAAAAGGAGATCAAATTGGCACAATTAGAACAAAATTCAACATCTGTGACGTGTAATCCATATCTATTGGCAAGTCACCTATCTGACATCAAAATCGAAGTTGAAATCATGAAGGTAAAATCTTGGCGCGCTAATGACCAAGAAACACTAGAACACCTCTCTAAGATCGACAGGGCAATTTCAGGAATAACTGGTGAGTTGTTAGAGTTAAGAGTAAACGAAGAAAAATTAACAAATTAAATTATTTTAATTCAATCTTTGTTTTTTGCAGAATATTTAGAAAACAACCCAGATGGAATATAAGGTATTAAACACTCTCTTTAGCTATGTTTAATAAAATTAAATCCAGTCTGATCTTATGAGCTATTCTAAAAAACCCCTAATTGGAATCATCATGGGTTCAAGCTCCGATAGTAAAGTTATGCACGGTGCAGCTACTATTCTTGACGAATTCAAAGTGAAACATGAAGATCAAATTGTATCTGCACATAGAACACCAACAAGATTATCAGATTATGCAAAACATGCTGAAAAAAATGGCTTTAAGGTTATCATAGCAGGAGCAGGCGGTTCGGCGCACCTTCCTGGAATGATTGCATCACATACTATCATTCCAGTAATAGGTGTGCCAATTATGGTTTACAATGACAAGTCTAGCAATTCTGGCCGCTTCAAATTCTCTGCCTTTGGAGGATTGGATTCACTTTTGTCTATTTCCGAAATGCCTACAGGTTCCCCAGTCGTCACCGTAGGAATAAACAAGGCAGCAAATGCGGGGCTTTATGCATTAAAGATCCTTGCTAACGAATTCCCGGATTTACAAGAAAAGCTACGACGATACAAACAAAAACAACACCAGTCAGTTATCAAGGAATCAGATGAATTAAAGAAACTAGGGCTG
Organism: Nitrososphaerota archaeon; assembly: GCA_016200035.1. GTDB lineage: Archaea > Thermoproteota > Nitrososphaeria > Nitrososphaerales > Nitrosopumilaceae > JBBDNF01. Next base: position 3,889 of record JACQFM010000132.1, on the reverse strand, counting down.
ACCAAGTTTACAAGGAAAAAATTCAACTTATAATTTCATCAAGTCAATTTTAGCAATATCTTATAACGTAATACACCAACGCGTTTTTTAATATTAGAAACGATCTGATTTCATTTCTGAAAGACAAACCGAAGACAGATTTGAAAATTTAAGATATAAGTGATTGTATATCTATATTTCTCTCAATAGTCTTAACCATCATATTGATGTCATTAAAATCCTTGATAAATGGAATGGTACCTAAAATATTGATTCCTGTTAGCTCATAAATCGTAGTCGGTGCATTTTTTTCTGCCATGGTCCCTTTTTCATCGAAGTTATTTATAATAAGACCTTTGATTTTTATATCATTGTCTTTGCACATCTTGCAAGTCATGACAGTGTGATTTAGTGTTCCAAGACTTGCTCTTGTAACAATGATGACTTCTAGGGCCATTGCTTTTATCATATCTACGACAAAAAAATTTTTTGTAATAGGAGTCATTATACCACCGATTCCCTCAACTAAAACAACATCATAAGTTGAAAGTAATTTTTTAAATTTGGTAAAAATCAGTGGCATATCAATCGGCATATTCAGAAGTTTTGAAGCATCATATGGAGAGGCTAGAGCGGGTAAAAAAATTGGATTGACAAGATCTTCAGGATCATTTGTCCCTGATGCCTCTGACAGAATAGCGACATCTTTAGATTTGTAGCCTTTCTTCTCAGTCAAACCTGTTGCAATTGGCTTCATAATCCCAACATTGATTCCAAGATTACGTATACATCCAGCAAGGCCTGCAGTGATAGTAGTCTTACCAACACCTGTGTCGGTCCCAGTTACAAAATATGCTCTCAATGAAAGTTATTTGGTTTTGTACCTTATGAGCTCACCGTATCATTATTAATTGCCTAACCCAGAAAAACCACTGATTGAAATCCAAAGATTTTGTTTGGTATCCTTACACGCAGATGAAAGAATGGAAAAGCTTCGATGTAATTACTAGAGGTCAAGGCATGTGGCTTATTGATTCGAAGGGAAACCGCCTGCTTGATGGAGTTGCAAGTATGTGGTGTAACGTATGGGGTCATTCCAAAAAGGAACTTGTAGATGCAATAATTGGACAGACAAGAAAACTACAGCATTCTTCCCTATTCAATCTTACAAATGATCAGGCCGAACTGTTGGCAGAAAAACTTGTCAAAATATCTACTGGAATGAACAAGGTCTTCTTCTCAGATGATGGTTCAACTGCAATGGAAATTGCTGCTAAAATGGCACTACAATACTGGCAAAACATTGGAGTCAAAAACAAAACAAGATTCGTAACACTCGAAAATGGCTACCATGGAGATACCATTGGCGCTATGTCACTAGGATACATTCCATTATTTTTTTCCAGATTCAAAAGCTTACTTTTTTCAGTAATTAGAACCCCAACTCCGCACAAATATCGAATGCCAAAAAAACAAAGTTTTAAAGAGTATGAAAATTTTTGTATTCAAAAAATAGAAGGTGTTTTTTCAAAAAATGATAATATTGCAGCCTTTGTAATGGAGAGTGGTGCCCAAGTGGCAGGCGGTGCAATAATTTACCCGCTAGGTTTTCAAAATAAAGTTAGCAAACTCTGCAAAAAATACGATGTTTTGCTTATCTTAGACGAAGTGGCAACAGGGTTTGGCAGATTAGGTTCTTTAATAGAATACGAGTCTCAAAACAGTATTCCTGATATAGTTTCGTATGGAAAGATGTTAACAGCTGGCTACCTACCTCTTGCAGCTACGCTAACAAATAAAAAAATCTATGATGCGTTTCTTGGAAAATACGAAGATATGAAACAACTATTCCATGGACATACATTTACCGGTAATCCACTTGCTGCAGCAACCGCACTTGCCAATCTTAAACTCTATGAAAAAAATAAACTGATTTCAAAAATTAAAAAAAATACTCAGCTTTTTACATCAAGAATTGATGAAATCACTGAATTGAATTTGGTTGGAGATGTAAGACACAAAGGAATGCTGATGGGAATTGAGCTAGTGAGTAGTAAAAAAGAAAAAACACCCATCAGGCCAGAAAAATCAATACATAAGAGAATTTTTGTTGAGGCAAAAAAGCACAAGATATACCTGCGCACATTGGGGCATATCGTATTACTTGTACCACCACTTGCAATATCATCTAATGAACTTGATTTCTTACTTGATGGTACAATCGATACAATAAAAAAAGTCACGAAGGAGTTGTAAATTATCGCCTTCGTGCCCTGCTAAGTTTTATACCGAGCTCTCTAATCATTCGGTTTCGTACTACAATCGAATTTTTCAGTCGCCTACCCTCTCTTATTGATATATCACGTTGTCTCTTAGCCTTGTTTAATGCTGCACGCAAAGTGATCATTTGCTTTCGGGTTGGTGCTGGTTTAGCTCGTCTCCTCGATCTTTTTGATCGTTTTTTAGACGCCATGGTCAGCCTTCAAACTAGTGATAATTAAGTATGTGTTATCAATCATTTTCAGCTCGACTAGGTTTGAAGAAGACGTCCTTATATTATGAAAAGAGGTGTATTAGTTATGCCACAGATTCGAATATGCCCTAATTGTAAAAAGATGCTTCAAGTAAATGAGATTCACAAATGTTCACGAGAAAATATGCGATCAGCATCAGTGATATGCAGCAAATGCGGTCAGAGATACAAGGCTGATCAGATACACATCTGCCCCACTATGATAAAGTGATTTTCAATTAAAAATGAAAATAGATTTAGAGAGACTAAAGAAAACAAATTGTTACAAAAAAGGATAAACCTTGTTGATTTTGTTAGTTTACAATTATAAAAATCTTAATTAGTAGATTCAAAAAAGAATCAATGTGAATTCAGAAGAATCTCTTATTTCTGACTGTAAAGAAAAAGTTCTATCAGGGCAGAGAATTACAATAGATGAAGCAATTTTACTCATGAACATTTCAAATGAATTCCTACAACTTCTTTCTAGTGCCGCAAATGAGATAACAAGAACTTTTAATGGCAATGTGGTTGATGTTGAAACTCTAATTAACGCAAAAAAAGGCACCTGCCCAGAAGATTGTTCTTTTTGTTCCCAATCTGCATTTTACAAAACGGATATTGATACTTACAAATTATTGCCTGCCAAAGCAATAGTTGAAAATGCAAAAAAAGCAAAAGAAAGTGGGATTAAGAGCTTCTGCCTAGTTTGTGCATGGCGCGGTCCTTCTGACAGTGAATTTAATGAAATATGTAAAATTATTGAAAAAGTAAACACTGAGGTTGGCATTGAGGTAAATTGCTCTCTTGGTTTCATAAATGAATACATGGCAAGACAACTGAAGAAACTTGGAGTTAAAAGATACAACCACAATTTAGAGACATCACGAAGTTTCTTTTCAAAAATTTGTACCACTCATACGTATCAAGACAGAATTGATACAGCAAAGATAGTCAAAAAAATAGGGCTAGAGCTGTGCTGTGGTGGAATTATTGGCATGGGAGAATCAAGAATGCAAAGATTAGAGCTTGGCTTGGATTTGGTGGAACTATGTCCAGAGGAATGCCCAATCAATATTTTAGTGCCACAAAAAGGAACCCCAATGGAACCGCAAACAAAACTGCCAATTGAAGAAATTCTGCGTACAGTCGCAGTGTTTAGGTTTTTGATGCCAAGAACCATACTAAAGATAGCTGGAGGCCGGGAGATTCATCTTGCTAATGAACAAGAAAAAGTTCTTCTTGGAGGTGCAAATGGAATTATTACTGGTGGTTACCTAACTATAGGTGGCAATGATTCCCAAGAAGACTTGATGATGATTTCAAAAATAGGTCTTGAAGCATAAATTTGATTTTGTAAACTCTAGTCTTAGAAAAATAAGGGCTAGCAATCTTTAC
>JACQFM010000136.1 GCA_016200035.1 Nitrososphaerota archaeon | reverse complement strand
GGTTACAAAAAGTACGTCAAGTCAACACCTGTCCCACACGTAGGTATGATAATTGATTATGAAAAAGGCAAAGTCGGTGAATTTTCAGACATACTTTCTGAAATTATTGCCCTAGGAGGACGAATAATTTTCTCCAAAATTCCCATGTCTAACAGTGGAATACTGCGCGGGGATGCAAAAAACACTGGCAACACGTCTATTAACTTACAATCCCTTTCCATAAATCTGCCAAGGCTTGCTTTTGAGTCTAACAAAGACGAGACTTACTTTAGGGCACGCCTAGCACTCTTAATGAAACCTGCGCTGGCATCAATGTCACTAAGAAAGAAGGATATTTCTGATCTTACTAGGCGAGGACTTAACCCCATTTTGGCAAATAATACACAATACATGCAAAAAGGCTCCGTTACACTCGTAGTTAATTTGGTAGGACTCAAGGAAGCAGTCTTTGGAATACTTGGATACCAAGATAACAAGGCTGGCCACGAGATATTTACGAAGGTACTGGAGACTGCAATAGAGGTTGCAGCCAAGAAGGGCAAGGAAATGGGCGACAACGTTACTATATCCATGACTGAAAGCGATGCAGCATCAAGATTTTCAACCTTGGATGGCGAAAAGTACGGAAAGATGTCTATTTCCCAGTACTTGGAAGGCGATTCCTACTCACAAGGGATTGTTTTAAATTCTTCAGAGATTGAAGGCATGAATTCCAAAACAGACAAGATAGCTGAATGTAACACCATATCTAAAATGCTAAATGGCGGGTTACTTGTTCAACTTAAGATATCTGATGATGCAGATAAAGAAGGAATAAAGAAAGCAATAGAAAAGGCAAGTGAGCTTGTTCCTTCGTTCAGACCTATGAAAAAAATACCCATATGTGGCAATTGTGGTTTAAAGGATGAAAAGCTGGCTGAAAAGTGTCCTAACTGCAAATCTCCATACATACTAGCGTAAAATCTTTTATTCAAAAAAATTAGAAAATATGATCGTAATTTTCTAAAATTTAGCTCGGTATGTTTTTAGTTTTTATTTGGGATTTTTTAATACAAAAATATGATGATTTGGACATTGTCAACAAAATTGATCCAAAGATCATTTTTGGGAAAATATTTTTTGCCTCAATGTTTATTATACTCTAATTTCCTACCTCTGCGGGGAGACATTTGACAGATTTTTCACAAATAGAAAACTCGATCATTGATGTAAAAAAACGCGATGGACGAGTCTTAAATTTCCAGAAAGAAAAAATTTCGAACGCTATATTCAAGGCATTAATTGCTTGCGGGAGACCAGATCGTGGTCTAGCAGAAAAACTAGCTGAAGGAGTTACGATAAGGCTACTAAACCAAGGTTTTTCCCCACCCTCACCTCCAAGCGTAGAAGACGTTCAAGATATGGTCGAATCTACCCTTATTGACGAAGGATTAGGTGAAATTGCAAAGGCCTACATTTTGTACAGGCATGAGCGAAGGAAGTTAAGAGAAGAAAAGATGAAGGTTCTTAACACAAAATCTCTTGACAGCGTAGCAAAGAAATTTGACATAAACTGCCTGAGGGTTTTAGCCTCTAGATATTTGATGCGTAACAACAAGGGAGAAATAATTGAAAGTCCAAGCGAGATGTTTGAACGAGTTGCAATTCTAGTAGGTATTGGAGATCTTCTAAAAGATAGCTCTATCTTCGATGTAAAAGGAGGATTTACACAAAACATCGATGATGCAAGAAAATATCTTGACAAGCTTGATGACTTTGACTACAAATTCAAGATTGGCAAGTATCATCTTAACAAATGGCACTTTAGAGGACTGATATCGCACTACATTGATCTTGCAAAGCGCGGCCTGATGAAGGTAAGCATAAAGGAGTTTCTCACTATGCTTGCCGCTAAAAAATTTGATAACTACACAGACAGAATTACAGAATACTATGACTTGATGGTAGCACAAGACTTTCTGCCAAATTCTCCCACAATGATGAATGCAGGGGGGAGACTGGGTCAGCTATCAGCATGCTTTGTACTTGCTATGCCTGATGATATGGAACAAATAATGAAATCATCTTCTGATGCAGCACTTATCTTCAAGTCAGGTGGAGGAGTTGGAATCAACTATTCTGATCTGCGACCAGAAGGTGATATGGTTGCATCAACATCCGGCGTTGCATCAGGTCCTGTTTCATTTATGAATATCATTAACACAGTAACCGAAGTTGTAAAGCAGGGAGGAAAGCGAAGGGGTGCAAACATGGGAATAATTGAAGCTTGGCATCCAGATATTGAGAAATTCATAACTGCAAAAACAAAACCAGGTGTTCTGGAAAACTTTAATGTAAGTGTAGGAATATGGGAAGATTTTTGGAATGCACTTGTTAACAACAATGATGGAAAATATATACTGCGTAGTCCGCGTAGCAAATCACCTGTACGTGAAGTAAACGCACATCAACTCATCGATCTGATCGCACTTTCAGCTTGGAAAAGTGCAGAGCCGGGGCTAATTTTCTTTGATCTCATCAACAAATATAATGTATTTGCGAAGGCTCGTGGTGAACCATTAAGAGCGACAAATCCATGTGGTGAACAAAGTCTCTATCCATATGAGTCATGCAATCTTGGTTCTATCAATCTCTCAAACTTTGTCAAGAGAAAAGCCGATGGACAATATGACTTTGACTGGCAGAGATATGAGGAAGTAATAAGAAAGACAACTAGATTCCTAGACAACGTAATAGATGTAAACAACTATCCAGTTTCTGAGATAGATCAGGCCTCAAAGGAATCACGAAGAATCGGATTAGGCGTGATGGGTGTAGCGGATCTGCTCTTTAAACTACGAATTCCGTACAATTCACAGGAAGGATACGAATTCCAAGAAAAACTTGCAGAGGCTCTTAGCTATTACTCAATGGAAGAAAGCGTAGCCTTGGCAAAGACGCGAGGTGCCTTCCCACTCTGTAATAAAACAGAATATCCTGAAGGAAAGATCCCAATTGCAGGCTACTATGAGAAGCCAAAAAGTGCTCACTACTATGATTGGGAGGCACTTATAGAAAAGATCCAAAAGCACGGCATTAGAAATGTACTAACATCTACGGTTGCTCCCACAGGTACACTCTCTATGATTGCTGACTGTTCAAACGGAATGGAACCAATGTTTGCACTTGTCTTTGAAAAGCGTGTGACTGTTGGAAGATTCTTTTACACAAACAAAATCTTCGAAGCCATTCTAAAAGAACATGGATTATACAATGATCAAATATTGGAAAAGCTCGCAAACAATTATGGATCAGTAAAAGGAATCTCAGAAATTCCAGAATGGATTCAAAAGATATTTGTTACTGCAATGGACATTCATTGGGCTGATCACCTAATGGCCCAAGCAGTCTGGCAAAGATGGATCGGAAATGCAATAGCTAAAACAATTAACATGCCAAACGACGTGAATGCAGATGATGTAAAGGCATCGTATCTCTTAGCCCATGAACTTGGATTAAAAGGAATCACAGTCTTCAGGGATGGCTCAAGACATGAGCAAGTTCTACATATGACAGGCGATAATGTTCAAAAAACTTTTCAGGTAACACCAAGTACACATCTCACAGATTATATCGCAAAGAACGTTGCAAACCCATACCTTAAATCACAAATTGAAAAAGCGTTGCAGATTAAGATTCCTGATAGTGAAGTACAGCCACAACAGAATACATTATCAAAAGAACAGCTTGAAGAAAGACTATGCCCCACATGTAAGAATAATCTTATCTTCGCTGAGGGATGTAATCTCTGCATAGAATGCGGATATAGTGGCTGTCAATCAGGATAAAAACTGAATGAGATATCAAAATCATAGTTACCATATTTAAGTGGAAAACGGGCGGGAAGGCAGGTACCCGATTGACCATCGGACCAACACCAAATTTTTCAAAGCTCCCGTCGCTAAGGTCTAACTAATTAGTTAAACAACAACTGATGGTGTAATAAATACTGTTTGCCAATTTTTTTTAACCAATTTTGATCCAAACTTTTTTACCATCAATCTATAGTGTAATCTTTATT
>JACQFM010000012.1 GCA_016200035.1 Nitrososphaerota archaeon | reverse complement strand
TTCCTCTGTCTTTTCTTGAGCAGATTCTTCAGTTGTCATATCTTTTAATCAAAATTTTCTGTAATTTAAGGCTATAAGAATTATTTCAGGGTAAGCTCGATGTAAACATCATTTGGAATTTTTATGCGCATTAGCTGTCTTATTGCTCGATCATCTGCGCTTAAATCTATTACACGTCTATGTATGCGCATCTCCCATTTTTCATAGGTGTTTGTTCCCTGTCCGCATGGAGACTTGCGGGTCACAACATTTAACCTCTTGACGGGAAGTGGTGTAGGACCTTTAACTTTGACACCTGTCTTTTCACCAATGCCTTTAATTTCATTGCAGACGCCGTCTAACCTGGACAGACTTGTGCTTGTGAGCTTAATTCTGGCCAGCTGCGTCATTCAGAGCACTATGCCGTGTATTTTTCAGTTATTTCTTTAACAACTCCTGCCGCAATTGTGGCACCCATATCTCTGAGTGCAAACCTTCCTAATTCAGGAAATTCTTGGAAGGTTTCTATTGGCAGTGGTCTAACTGGTCTTATTCTTACTATTGCAGAATCACCTGCTTTGAGAAACTTTGGATCCTTTTCTTCAGCAGCACCAGTCTGAGGATTTATCTTTGCTTCAAATGCAACAATAGTTGCTGCGACTTGAGCTGTGTGAGCATGCATTACAGGCGTATATCCAGGTGCAATCGCGGTTGGATGATGAATTACTATAATTTGAGCTCTGAATTCTTTTGCAACGTTTGGTGGTTTGTCAGGGGTTCCTATCACATCTCCTCTTTTGATGTCTTTTTTGTCTACTCCTCTTAGGTTGAAGCCAATGTTGTCACCAGCTTCAGCAGATTCCATCTGGGTATGATGAGTTTCAATTGTTTTAATTTCTCCTGCAGCACCAGATGGCATGACAACAATTTTTTGTCCTGGCTTTACTGTTCCAGTTTCAACTCGTCCTACTGGAACAGTGCCGACACCAGTGATTGTATAAACATCTTGGATTGGAATTCTCAATGGTTTTCCTACTGGCTTTTCTGGCAGCTTAAACTCATCAAATGTTTCGTAGAGTGTCTTTCCAGTCCACCACGGCATGTTTGTAGACTTTTTGACAAGATTATCTCCCTTCCAACCAGAGATTGGAATTATTGGAACTGACTCGACTTTGTATCCTACAGATTTGATAAGCTTTTCAGCCTTATCCTTTGCGGCCTTGAAGGCTTGTTCTGAATAATTGCTATCATCTAGTTTGTTTATTGCCACAATTAATTGATTAACACCAAGAGTTCTCAAAAGAAATGCATGCTCTCTTGCCTGCCCACCTGGAGCTATTGCGGTGTCACACTCACCCTCTTTTGCAGAAAGTACCAAAATAGCACAATCTGCCTCAGATGCTCCTGTAATCATGTTTTTGATAAAGTCCCTATGACCTGGAGCATCAATTAATGTAAAGAAGTATTTTGGAGTCTCAAATTTTTGGAACGCCAGATCTATTGTGATACCCCTTTCTCTTTCGTCTTTGATGTTGTCCATAACCCACGCATACTTGAAGGTGTCTCCCTTTCCATGTTTTTCAGACTCTTCAGCATGTTGAGCTATAGTTCTATCATCGATAAGACCAAGATCAAGGAGCATGTGACCCATAGTTGTAGACTTGCCGTTATCGATGTGACCAGTAACTATCATATTCAAGTGGGGCTTTTTACTAGCGCTCATAACGAATCCTCAAACGCAGGGGCTTTATTACCATTTCGATTATTTAGGAATCTTTTGAGGAAATTTTGAAGAATTTATTGATCGAATAGTATGTGCCAATTATTTTTCACATACTATAAATCAAAGTATTTTGTGACTAGAAATATTGAAAATTACTGTAAGTGTTATCAAAGCTGATGTTGGTGGGATTGGTGGTCACACCAGACCAAGTGACGGACTTCTAAATGCTGTAAGAAATACTGTTAGGCCTCAAGTAAGAAAAGATGGCAAAAGTCTGCTTATTGATTCGTATATTGGATATTGTGGTGATGATATTCACATTGTAATGACTCATACCAAGGGTGTAGATAACAAAGAAATTCATCAACTTGCGTGGCGAGCTTTTGAGGCGGCCACAAGAGTTGCAAAAGAAGAAGGGCTCTACGGAGCAGGACAAGACCTTCTAAAGGACTCATTTTCTGGCAATGTGAAAGGGATGGGACCAGGAGTAGCAGAGATGGAGTTTGAGGAAAGACCAAACGAAGCCTTCACAATTTATGCTGCAGACAAGACAGAGCCAGGGGCGTTTAACTATCCTTTTTACAGAATGTTTGTAGATACACTAAGTAATACTGGATTAATAGTCAATCAAAATCTTGCAAGAGGAGTTAGGATTCAAGTCATGGATGTTGAAAAGGGAAAGATTGCACAGCTAAACATGTGGGAAGACAAGCCAACCTTAGAAGCTGCGTTAATGTATCCTGGAAGATATGTTATTTCATCAGTACATACCAAAGATAACATTCCAATCTTGGCGGCTTCCACAGATAGGCTACATAACATTGCAGGAAAATATGTAGGAAAAGACGATCCGATTTGTATTATCAGAACACAAAAAGACTTTCCTGCCACAGAAGAAGTTGGCAGTGCCTTTAACAACCCCCATTATGTGGCAGGAAATACAAGAGGAAGTCATCATATGCCACTTATGCCTGTAAAAATAAACTCCTCTGCAAGCATCAATTTTGCAATACCAATTGTAAGCAGTCTTGTTTTTAGTATGCACAATGGCAAATTCACCGGACCAGTTGATGGTTTTGGTACCGAGGATTGGGACTATATCAGAACAATTGCAGTAAGACGTGCCATAGCTATGAGAAGCCAAGGATTTGTTCATCCGGCAACTCTGGTTCCCTCCGAATTAGAATATGCTGAAGGTTATAGAGCAAGAATGAACGTCTTGTGGAGCAAGATGAAACCAATAGGACCAAGTCACACATCAAAGCCACATCGTCAACAAAAACCTAAACCAAAAGAGAAGCTAAAACCAGAAGCTCATAAGAAATAATGATTTGTTTATTATCAATTTCAAAAACTACTCAGAGATATCCGGTTCAAGAGCAGCAAAGCTAGCAAAAATAGCAGAAAAAATTTCAAAAAAATATAAAATCAAAATAGCAATTGCGCCGCCACAACATAACCTGTCTGAAATTGCAAGATATGACATTCCTGTTCTTGCCCAACATCTTGACATTGCTGTTGTTGGCAGCACCACCGGCTTTGTGGTTCCTGAGATAATAAAAAAATCAGGCATCCACGGTTCGCTGATAAATCACAGTGAACATAGAATATCAGAAAAAGATATTGTAAATTTGATAACCAGACTCAAAAAACTTGGTATGATTTCCGTGGTTTGTGTCAAAAGTGTTAACGAGGCTACCAAGTATGCAAAGCATAACCCCAATTACATAGCCATAGAACCGCCAGAACTTATAGGAACCGGAAAAGCAGTTTCAAAGGAGAAGCCAGAAGTAATAACAAGATCAGTTTTGGCCGTAAAAAAAGCTAGGAATTCCACCAAGCTGCTCTGTGGGGCAGGCATTGTATCAGGCGATGATGTTGCAAGAGCAATGCAACTAGGTGCCAATGGAATTTTGGTGGCAAGTGGGATCATAAAGTCGAAAAACTGGCCGCATATAATAGAAGAGTTTGCCAAGGCGATTTTAAAAAACCAGAAACGTTGATAACCCAATTGAAATAATGGGCGTAGTATGAAATTCAGTTACTTTTTTAACGAAGGAGATGGCAAAAACAAGAAATTACTTGGAGGCAAAGGAGCAGGCCTTTGTGAAATGACAAGACTTGGATTGCCCGTTCCGCCAGGTTTTGTAATAACCACTGAAGTTTGTCAGAAATACTATCAGAATAATAAGAATTTACCCACCGGTCTCATGTCAGAAGTTAAAAAAAACATTGCAAAGATTGAAAAAAAGACTGGCAAAAAATTTGGGTCGGCCACAAATCCTCTTTTAGTTTCGGTCAGATCTGGTGCGGCCATTTCAATGCCTGGTATGATGGATACCATTTTGAATCTTGGTCTAAATGACCAGACAGTTATAGGCCTTGCAACAAAAAGTAACAATCACAGATTTGCTTTAGATTCACATAGGAGGTTCATACAGCTTTTTGGCAAAGTCGTATTTGGTGTAAATGATAAAAAGTTTGACGAGGTTTTAGAAAAGGCAAAGCGGGAACAAAATGTAGTGCTCGATAGCTACCTCAACGAGCCATCTCTCAAAAAAGTTGTATCAGAATATAAGCAGATATTTGAAAGCCATGTAGGCAAGCAATTCCCATCAGATCCATACAAGCAACTTGAGCTTGCAATAGAGGCTGTTTTCAAAAGTTGGATGGGAGAAAGGGCAGTAGTGTATAGAGAAAGATACAAGATAACTGAAGATATTGCAAACGGAACAGCAGTAAGTGTTGTTGCCATGATCTTTGGCAATATGGGAAACGACAGTGCAACAGGAGTGGTATTTACACGAAATCCTGGAGATGGGACAAAAAAGCTATTTGGTGAATATCTTGTTAACGCACAAGGAGAAGATGTCGTAGCTGGAATCAGAACTCCGCAACCAATAGATGAATTAGTAAAAGAGATGCCTCAAACATATGCACAGCTTGTCAAGACTTGTGAAAAGTTAGAAAGGCACTACAAAGAACCGCAAGATATTGAATTTACTGTAGAGCAGGGAAAATTCTACATGTTACAAACTCGCTCTGCGAAAATGAATGCGACAAGTATGATTAAAACATCAGTTGAAATGGAGAAAGAAAAACTAATCTCAAGAGAAAGAGCGCTGCTAAGATTACAACCTGACGAGCTTGAACAGCTGCTACACAAAACAATAGATCCTCTGGCCCTTAAGGATCACCCACCTCTAGTAAGGGGAATTGCAGCATCTCCTGGGGCAGCTACAGGGGTAGTAGTTTTCGATGTAAAGAAAGCAGTAAGAATGGGAGATGGTGGAGTCAAGGTGATACTTGTAAGAGAAGAGACAAAACCTGAAGACGTGCCAGCCTTTTACAAAAAAGTTTCATGTAGACAGCAGGATTGTTTTGGAGGGTGAAGTCATTACAATAGATGGTAGTAACGGAAGTGTTTTTTTGGGCGAGATCCCAACGGTTCAACCTGAAATCACCAATGAGTTTAGGACTATTCTTACATGGGCTCAGCAAGCTAAGAGATTGGGCATAAGAGCAAATGCTGACACTCCAGAGGCCGCAAAACTTGCTCGAGAGTATGGGGCAGCTGGTATTGGTCTTTGTAGAACAGAAAGGATGTTTAACGCAAAGGACAGACTTTCTCTTTTTGTTGAAATGATAATGACTCGAACAGTAGAAGACCGAAAAAGAGCGCTAGAAAAATTAATGGTCTTACAAAAAAGTGATTTTAAAGATATACTTAAGGTGATGCAGCGTTACCCTGTTACTATACGACTGCTGGACCCACCTCTACACGAATTTCTACCAAACATGGAAGAATTGATTAATACTGTTAAC